>JAKLIV010000202.1 GCA_022709405.1 Spirochaetota bacterium | reverse complement strand
ACGATTTCGAGCCCGGGGAAAGCGTCACCGGCGTCGTGGTGCAGATAAACCAGGAAAACGTATTCCTCGACATTTCCGGAAAAAGCGAAGCGACAATCGACATCTCGGAATTTTTCGATAAAGACGGTAAACCGACCGTCAAGAAGGGAGACAGGATCGACGCCTATGTCGTATCGAAAAGGGGCGGTGAAACACACCTGACTACCAGTATCGGCAAAGGGAAAGCCACCCCCGAACTCATCAGCATGGCGTACAAAAAAAGGGTGCCCATACACGGCACCGTGACCGACGTCAAAAAAGGCGGATATTCGGTCTCGATATCCGGAACAAGGGCCTTCTGTCCTTTCTCGCAAATCGACATCAAGGCGCCTGAAAACCCCGAAAAGCTTATCTCCAGATCGATGCCCTTCCTCATCACCGAATACGGAGAGGGCGGAAAAAACATCATTCTGTCCAGGAGAGTCCTTCTCGAGGAGGAAAAGCAGAAAAACGAAGACCGGCTCAGGAAATCGCTCAGGTTGAACGACACGGTGACCGGTCCGGTAACCTCGGTCAGGGACTTCGGCGTGTTCGTCGATATCGGCGGGATGGAGGCGCTGGTGCCGAAATCCGAGCTGTCACGGAGCAGGAGCGTCGACATGGCGCAATTCGCTCCGGGGAAAAACGTTACCGCGATGGTCAAGGCGATGGACTGGGACAGCGGAAGGATCACACTGAGCGTAAAGGACCTCTCTCCGGACCCGTGGGCCGACAGCAGCAGGTTCAGGCCCGGCGACAGGTTCGACGGCAGGGTCGTCAACATGATAAAATCGGGCGCGTTCGTCGAAATTGAACCCGGTGTCGAGGGATTCATCCACCTCTCGAGGATGAATCTCGTGAAAAAAATAAGCAAACCCGAAGATCTCCTGAAAATCGGCGACGCGGTTTCGGTCAAGGTCATCTCGGTCAATCCCGGAGAGAAAAAACTGTCACTCGATCTCACGGATGACGGAACCGGGCCCTGGAACAGGGACGCGGGGGACCTCGAAGAGATCGTCGAAGGAAGCATAGAAAGGGTCATTCCACAGGGCGTCAATGTAAGGCTCGAAAACGGCCTGCTCGGCTTCATCCCCAAGAAGGAGCTCGCCTGCCCTCCCGGGACCGATTTGAACAAGAAATACGCCATCGGCGCAACCATCAGGGCTGCGGTAACGGAATTCGACCGCGACAGCAGGAACATGATCCTGAGCGAAAAAAAAGCCATTGAAAATTCCGAGAAAAAAGAGTATACCTTTTATCAGGAAAAGCACGCGGCAACGGAGAAATCGACCCTCGGAAATTTATTAAAGAACAAGTTCGAGGAGCTTCAGAAAAACGTGAAAAAAGATCAGTAAAATGATAACGCTGAAAAACGGCACAGAGGTCGAGTACAACAAGGATTTCGACGTCTTTTTCCAAAACCTGCTGGAAAAGGTGATCGTCGAATCGCGGAAATACGCCGACGAGCAGTACCTTCACGGAAACAATAAAAAGCCGTTCAATGACCTCTTTCTCAAGGAAATAATGGACAACGCGATATTCATCGTGCATCAGCTCTTCGAAATGTCGAACAAAGACAAAAAAATGGCCGAATTCGTCATGACCGGATTTCTATTCAACAGCATAGTCCTGGCCCTCTCTAAATTCGACGCATTCCCAAAGAAAGAAAAAGACGGAGACATCATCCACTGATCGGCCGGCGGCGCAGGGGTTTTCAGCCGAGAAGGCCCATAAGCGCGGCAAGAAATTTTTCGTCGAGCATTCGCAGCTTTTTCAAGGATCCCTCGAGGCCGTCCCTTGAATCGAGGTCAAGTCGTATCCGCAAGACCGGGCCCTCAATGTTGCGCGGAACTTCAATCGATATTCCCGGCATCGAATATTCAGCGACGATCCGTTCGGCCTTTTTTTTGATCCCGGCGTATTCCGGGTACCTGACTTCAAACACGCGCTCATGGATATGAGAATCCGGGACCTCCCCTTCAGCCGGGGCCTCATCGATCCCGCCGAGAAAACCGGCATCGCCGTCGCGGCGGCAGATATCGTCGAGCATGTCTACGATCGACCTGAAAAGGTTCACCCTCATCCTGTCCTGCGAGACCCACCGCGCCAGGCGCGTCAGTGCGCCGGCAGGAAGTGCGCGAAGCTTTCCCATGACCCTGTAGTTGATGTCCTTCGCGTCGCAGTAATCCGCGAGAGGCGCCGGCATTTCCATGACGAATTTTCTGAGCTTCGGATCGTCGAGAACCTGTTCCGGGACAGCGAAACCGGTAATGCATATCCGCCTGCACCGGGAGGGGTCCGTCCTGAACAGCTCTTCGAGAATCCCGGCAAGGCGGACCTTCCCGACCGGGCCGATATCCCGGCGGTACTCCTTTTCAAGTGCGTGCGCAAGAAACCGTTCAGGGTCCGGTGAAGCGGCCACAAGACACTCGGCGCTTTCCCATCCCAGTTCGGCTGCCGCCCTGAGCCTGTTGAATCCCTCGAGTATCGCATAACCGTCAGACCCGCCCAGAACCACCGGAAGGCGCAGCATGCCGTGACGCCGTATAGAAACCAGCAGCCGGTCGTCGGAAACGCGGCGGCCGATCTCGTATGAATTGTCATTGTAATTGATCTGTTTGAGGGGGATTCTGGAGGTTTCCATCTCGGCCAGGCCTATAGAAGGTCCGCGAGCAGCACGCCGAGCTGTTCCGGATAAACGACGGATATTTTTCCGAGCCTTTTTATCGCGTCCTCGGCGTTCTCGGTCAGTTCGCTTGCCGTGATAAAAATCCCCTGTTTCGCCTTCGCGTCGTTCACGGCCTGGGCGAAATTCCTCAGCGGGATCTCCCCGACATTCGTCCCCTTCCATCTTCTGACCCAGATGAGCGTTTTACTCCTGTCCTGGTTCGAATGGCCCATGAAATCGACTCCGTCGGCGTCGCGGTACGTGGGCAGTATCTCGTCCACGCCGTATCCCAGTTTTGCAACCACACGGTTGGATATGATCCTGAAATTTTCGGGATCAAGAGACAGATAAGCGGCAATGGTCTCGTCAATGCTTCCGCCCGCCGTCTTTTTCTTTTCGCCGGCCTGCGCCGGCGTCTTTTCCGCCGGAATCCTCGCCGTGACGCTGACGCTTCCGAGATCGACGGTCCTTTCGCTTTTCAATCCGCAGATCGAGTAGACATAGTTGTCGGGAAACGCCTCACCGGCCCATTTTTCCGACAACTCGAACAGGGAATCGAACACAGCCGGCGCGGATTTCTTGCCCTCTTCGTCCATTTCCCTGCGGAGGATCATGACCGCTTTCTGCACATCCTTGTAATTTTTATCGATCTTGTACAGCTGGTTCCAGTATTCGTAAGCCATGTCGGTTTTTTCGGATTTGAGGCAGGCGAAACCCAGATCATAGAGTATCATCGCTTCCTCGTCCTTCATATCCCGCTTTCGCGTCAGATCGAGGGTGTCCTGCAGGGACTTGACGGCTTCCTCGGATTTGCCCGACTGCACGAGCAGTATCCCCATAAGCCTTCGAGCGACGAAGAGCGCGTTGTCATCGCTGCTGTTCTGCACGACCATCTTCGCGTAGTTGGCCCCGGTTTTAAAGTCCCGTCTTTTCAACAGGCTGTAGGCCATGGCGATGTTCCCTATGTCGGAAAGCGGATCGGTGGCAAGCGCGTCCTTGAAATAGCCCAGCGCCTCGCCGGTCTTCTGGTTCTGGAGACATGCAACCCCGGCGCCGAATTGAATCTCGAAGCTCTTTTTGTTCAACGGGGCCAGCTTCTCGAAATAGCGGTATGAAAGCTCGAAGTATCCATGGGCGAGCGAGATGAATGCGGCCTGGTAAAGGGCCTCCTGGTCGGCAGGGTTGACCTTGAGTATATCGATATACGCCTGGAATGCCTTTTCGATCTCGTCCCATGACAGATATATCCTGCCGAGTTTTTTCAGGACATGCTTTTTTTCGACATTCACTGTGTACTTGTCGGCTTTGACGATTTCCTCAAGATGCTGGGCCGCGAGATCGGCCTGGTCCTGCTCCAGATAGATATCGGCGAGCCTGTAATGCACGAAAACATCATATGGTTTTCTTTCAAGTATCCTGCCGTATTCGGCGGCAGCCTGTTCAAGGAGTCCCTGGTCCAGGAATTTCTGGGCGCGATTGTAGGGATTGATTCTCGGGGCGAGAAAAAACACGTAGTAAAGCGCTACGGCCAAAACGACAACCGTTGTTATGAGCAGAGGTATCAGCATTCCTGTTCCGAACACCCTGATAGATTATTATACGCCATCATGCCCGGCCCCCGACACGGGAACGATTGAAAACAAGCTGATTCGGCTTCTACTAAGTATAATCGACATCAAAAAATAAAAAACCATATAAAAAATACGGTATTGCGCCTTTCAAATCTAACGCATGAATGCCGGGCGTCGGGGTACCCGGAAAAGCGCAGGCGGTCAGGTCCTGACGAAGCGGATAAGGGCGGGCCATCCGTTTATCAAAAAAGAGGAGCCGAACTCCTTTTTGAGGACAAAATCGTCTTCCTTGACAACAGAGGCATTGCACGGCAGGTTGATCATTATGTCGGGCGGCACGTATTTGGGCAGATTTTCAAACTGGAGCTGGATTTCGTTTGCGGTTGATACAACCCTGATATTCAGACCGCCGAAGCGCGAGGGCATATCCTGAATGCGCAGCTCGGAGCCGGGCATGAACCAGTCCTCCTTCGGTACCGGGAACAATTCAAGGCGATCCCTGGTATCGATGTAAAGAAGGTTTCTCATGGTGCAGAAAAGCATGGAGCATACCGCGAGCGAAGCGCCCTGTCCGAGGCATCCGTGGCTGCTCGACGGATTCGCGAAATCCGGGAGACTGAGCCTGTTCCCGCCCAGCAGGAAAACCCGGTCGAGGACATCCCATACCTGGCTCCTCTTCTGGTATAGCATGCAGTTCATCGTGAGAAGCGTCGCAAGCAGGTCAAGCCCGAGCGATTTTACGACAACCGGAGCCCCGTTGTATAAAGCGAGGATACGGTCGCAGAAGCCGGCCCCCGCTCCGCCGTCGACGGCTTTCAGCCCGAAAGGGAAAACCGATGAGCAGTTGTATGAGAAAAAATCGTCCAGCGGGCCGGATATACCGCTCTGCATTGCCGCGCGAAAGACTGCGCCCATACGGTCGGCCTCTTTTTCGAATTTCGCCTCATCGCCGAAAATTCCTATACAGCGGGAAAGATACGCAAAGCGTCCCAGCGCAGAAGAGAAAAGGGCCAGGTCGTGGGCATGCCCCTCCATGGTGAAATTATAATCCAAGGAATTACATCCCAGGTCAGCCGGCTTTTTGATCGTGGAGGTGAATTCCGCGAGGGCGAGTGAAATTTTTTTCAGGACCGGATGGCTTCCCTGAAGCAGGTCCATGTTCCTGGTATGGCTGTACAGGTCGGCGAACCCGGCAAGCGCATAACCGATACTGACCGCATCGGCGAACGAAGCGCTTTTCTCTACACGAGCGGCCGCTCCTTCGATCGCGGCTTCTGCAATCCGTATCCCTTCCTCGAAATATCCCATTCTGGATGCCGCGAGGACCATGTAAAAAAGCGTCCGATAATTGACAGGATCGTCTTCGGTCCCTGAAGATGTCATGCCCGCAGCGGTCATGCATAAAAGAGACTGTTTGCTCCCGAAAAACCAGTTTTCAAATCGGGCGTCGCTCACCGCGAGTCTGCATCCGCTTCCCGCGCGCAGGCGCAAGAAATCGCAAAACCCCTTTTTCAGATCGGCGAAATTCGTTTTCGCGGGTTTCAGCTCCTTCAAGCGGTCGAGCGATATCCTGAGGTGGATTTGATTCTCGCCCTTTTTCAAGGGGTAGCGGCATGACAGCGCCGCCATGCCGCTGTCGCATTCAACGCTCGACGCCCGGGCATCCCCCGCCGGGTCGATATCGCCGTTTTTTCCGTTCCCCGTAAATATCGCATCAGGTTTTTCAAGAAGCATCGCCCTGACTTTTCCATTGATCGCAACAGCGCCGTCTTTCCTGAAGGCAATGGCCGTAATCGTTCCGATGCGGTTATTGTTATACGGACGGAACGAGACCATCAGGGTCGAGTCATTCGGTTTTGTTTTGCAATATGTCCTGATATGGATCACGGCCTCATCGCTTTCCTGCCTGGCGCCGATAATCGTCATGACGACTTCATGGTGGCCCTGTGTCCAGGTCGCGGTAACCTCGCCGCCCGAGGCGTCCCTGCGGATATCGACCGAAGCGAGATTTTCCGAGGGGCGAAACACGCTGCCGCCGTCGACAATCCAGACCTCGGCCGACCAGTAATCATACGAAGGAGAGACCGCTCCGGAGGGATCGACGAATATTCCCGCATCGGAAAAAAGATTGGTAAAGAAAATACCTTCCCTGATGGAATTATTTGCGAGAAACGGCGGCGATATCGGCCTGAAATCCGGGGTCTCGGCTACCGGTGAATTATGCAGCCACGCGGGCCACCTGAAGCAGGAATATTTCTGGAAGAGGACGTAGTTCTGTATTGCAAGAACGGAGCCTTTCCTCTGGAGGTCAATCTTATTCCGGTCAACGTTGACTTTTTTGAACTGCGATATTTCAGCGAAAATTTCCGGGCTGCTGTTATTCAGGCGGCGTTTCACATCAATACACGATC
>JAKLIV010000201.1 GCA_022709405.1 Spirochaetota bacterium | reverse complement strand
TTAATTTCGAGGAGATCCGGCGGACCAAGGATGAGCTGCAGAACAGCAAGGAGCGGCTGCAGGAAACCCTTAACGAGTATCTCAATCTTTTCAACAATATACAGGATGCGTTTTACCGTACCAACACAGAGGGGAATCTGGTGCTCGTCTCTCCTTCTGCTGAAAGGCTCCTGGGTTATACGACGGACGAAATTCTCAAACTCAACATAACGGAACTCTATCGCTATCCCGAACAGCGCGAGATCATGCTCGCCGGCATACAAAAATGCGGGTTAATAGAAGACTTCGAGACAGAGCTTGTCAGGAAGGACGGTTCATGCATCTGGGTTTCGTCAAGCTCCCATTTCTACCGGGACAAAAGCGGGAAAATTCTCGGGGTGGAAGGAATTGTGCGGGACATTACAAATCGAAAACGTGCTGAAGACTCTTTGCGCAGCTCCCTCGAGGAAAAGGAGATTCTGCTGAAAGAACTGTACCACCGCACCAAGAACAATATGCAGGTGATTTGCAGCCTGCTGAATCTGAAGAGTGACGATATCAGAGACGAAACCGCGAAGAGCGTTGTCGTCGATATAGAGAGCAAGATCAAGACCATGGCCCTGGTGCATCAAAAGCTTTACGAGGCCAGAGACCTTTCCAACATCAATCTGCGCGACTATATGGCCGGAATCGTCGATCTGATCGGCAATAACTCCGAATTGCAACCCGGGAAAATCGCTTTTCATCAGGTTGTGGAGGATATTCCCATATCCATCGATACGGCAATCCCCCTGGGGCTCGTCATCAATGAGCTTATCATGAATTCGATGAAGCATGCTTTCCCGGGCGGTAGAAGCGGTTCGATCAGGCTTCAGGCGGGCAGGTCGGAGAATGCAATCATAGTCGATTACCAGGATGACGGCATCGGCCTGCCGAAAGATTATGATCCGGACACGGCCTCGACCCTGGGGATAACGCTGATAACTGTAATCGTCCAGAAACAACTCGGCGGTGAAATCATGATCAGGGGCGGAGCAGGTTTCGGGTGCACGCTCACGATTAAAACCAGGCTGTATAAAAAGCGGATGTAGCCGCCATGGGCCTTCTGCAACGGCACGATTTTCTATTTGCCTTTTAACCCTATCCATGTCTATTGTGGTCATTCTTTTTTATCCCCGAGGAATTGCAATGGACAGGTTGGCCACAGAAAAAATCATCAATAAAGCACGCACTCTTTTCTCAGTCTTTTTTTTGATATCGGCGATTTCATCATATAAAACGGGAGCCATGCCGGGTGTATATCTTTCTTTATTCATCGCCACCGGCATCTCCACTTCTCTGATGATTCTCAATTTCTTCTTCATTAGAAGAAAGCACATTCCGCTTTCCTTGATTTATTTTACCGTCACCACCGAGGCATTGACCGTATTTTTTGTAAAATTCTGCTTTCACTATGATTCTTATAATGGATTCGGCATGGCAATCAAGGAATCCGCCACGTTCATGATATGGTTCCTTTTCGCGGTAATCAACGGCCTGCGCTTCAACAAGCGTCTGAACCTGTACTACGGGGCCCTGTGGCTCGGTTCCTATTTCACGCTGATCATTCTGGGTGTCGCCATCGGCGATATGGTATTCGTCACCGATAACAAACTGGTATTCACGCCCCACGCACTCAGGGGATCGACGGAATTGGCGAAACTGCTTTTCATATCGGGAATTACCTATTTTCTATATCTCATGGGAGATTTCACTACAAGAAATATCGATAAAATCGAAACGGCCCGCCAGGAATCAATCAACAATTATTCTCTTGCCGGGAACCTTCTCAAAGCCATTACGTCGGTTACGCATGACCTGGTGACAAGCAGCAACGGCCTGTCGACTTCAACTGCGACTATAGAAACCATCATTCAGAAAAACGGCCAACTCATCACCGAGGCAAACGATAAAATGAACGGATTCTCCCTGAGTATAAAAAAAATTCATGAAAAAATAGCGAAACAGAACACATCGCTTGAACAGAACACCTCGGTCGTGAACGATTTGTCATCGCTTATAGACGACATCCACCGGGTCAGCACGGCCCAGAGCGACAGTGCGAAAAAGGCCCTTGAACAAGCCGCAATAAACGAGCGTAATATTTTAAAGAGCAAAAACGCCATTGGATTGATGCAGGCCAATTCGCGTAAAATTGAGGATATTTCCGAAACAATCAACGATATTGCTGATAAAACGAACCTTCTTTCTTTAAACGCTTCGATTGAATCGGCGCGCGCGGGAGAATACGGCAGGGGTTTTGCCGTTGTAGCAGATGAAATATCAAAACTCGCGGGAATCAGCATCGATTCATCGAAACAGATCGCGGCAATCATCAAGGAAACGGTAAAAAACAGCGAGGAAGTCGCTTTATCGGTTGAAGATATGTCGAGAAGCCTTAACGACATCATTGCATTCGTCAAAGACAACTACGATTTCACCAAAAACCTCAACCGCATATCGCAAGAGGAATACAGCAAAATGAAAAACCTGCTCGATTCCATAAAGACCATGGAAGTGATAACCGGTGAGGTAAAGAACCACTTTGATGAACAGGACCAGATGGCGCGTTCCCTGACGCAATCGTTCGACAGCATGAACGGCATGTCGCGCAGTGTAGTTGAAAATCTGCAGGATTTTATTAATATTTCGAAAAAACTCTCCCTTCGGTCTGCCGACATGCGTGATATTCTCGCCAGTGCCAATATCAGCTAGAAGGAGTATTTTCAATTACTGCGGTACGTCCTCTATTCAGGATAAACCTTCAGACAAAAAAACTATAAAAATCATTTTTTGCTTGATTAAATTAACGATCGTTAATTAATTTGTATTTATAAACCCGTTTTAAAGGAAAAAGCCATGGATTACAAGACCATCAAATTCATTACCGACAGCCATATCGCGCAGATCGTGCTCAACAGGCCCGCGAGCCTCAACGCATTGAACAGGGACATGTGGCACGATATGCTCGACGCCGTCAAGAGGACCGCAGCCGACGATTCGGTGCGTGCGGTCGTAATTTCGGGCGCAGATGGCAACTTCGCCGCGGGGGGGGACATTGCCGACATGGTGGACCTGACGCCGCTTGAGGCGGCGCGGTTCGTGTTTCACCCGGTATTCAACGCGATCGAGGACCTGCCGGTTCCGGTTATCGCCGCGGTTTCGGGATACGCGCTGGGAGGAGGCATGGAGCTCGCGCTCGCATGCGATTTCAGGATCTTTTCCGAAACGGCCTCGGCAGGGTTCCCGGAAATCAACCTGGGAATTTTCCCCGGTGCGGGCGGCACTCAGCGGCTTCCGCTTCTCATAGGGCTCAGCCGAGCCAAGGAGCTGATCTTCACCGGACAGCGGATTGACGCGCGCAAGGCGCTCGAGTGGGGGTTGTGCGACCGGTTGGTCGCGGGGGATCCCCTTCCGGCCGCGCTTGAGATGGCGGCGAACTTTGCGAAAAAATCTCCGGTCGCACTGAAGGCCGCCAAGCGCGTGATGAATTTCGGCGCGATCCGCGGCATGCGCGCATCCATCCCGTTCGAAGAGGAGGCCTGGGCCGGCATTTTTTCGAGCGAGGACCAGAAGGAAGGCATGAGGGCCTTTCTTGAAAAACGCAAACCCGCATTCAAGGGGAAATAGGGTAATCATCATGAACAATGTCGTCATCGTCGCCGCATGCAGAACGCCGATCGGAAAGCTCGGCGGCGCGTTCAAAACTACGAGCGCGCTTGATCTCACGATACCCGTGATGAGGGAGCTTATCAGCCGCGCCGGCATACAGGGCGGCCAAATCGAAGACGTGATCTGGGGTTGCAATTACCAGAAGACCAACGGAGAGAACAACCTGGCCCGCGTCGCGGCGGTGAAATCCGGCCTGCCGACGAGCGTTCCCGGAATAACCGTGCACCGCAACTGCACCTCGTCCATGTCGTCGGTGCAGCTCGCCTACTACCAGATCAAGGCGGGCGAGGCCGACGTCATCATGGCCGGAGGCACGGACAGTATGAGCTGCGCCCAGTACACGGTCGACAAGCTCAGGTATGGCGCCAACATCGGGCACGCCGAGCTCCGCGATTCCATGTGGGACTCGCTGACCAACCTGGGCATCGGGCCCGCCATGGGAATAACCGCCGAGAACCTGGCCGGGATGCATTCGATCGGCAGAAAAGAGCAGGACGAGCTCGCATTGTTGAGCCAGAAGCGGGCGTTGAACGCCATTGACAAGGGGCTCTTCAGGGGTGAGATCGTTCCCGTACAGCTCAAAACGAAAAAAGGGAGCGTTACCGTAGACACCGACGAGCATCCACGGAGAGACACGACCATGGAGAGCCTGGCCGCGCTTTCGCCCAGCTTCAAGCAGGGCGGGACCGTGACCGCGGGAAACGCCTCAGGCATCAACGACGGGTCTGCCGGGGTCATCATGATGTCGGAGAAGAAGGCGGTCGAGCTTGGAGCGCCGGTCCTGGCGAGGATCGTGTCCACCGCGACCACCGGGGTCGATCCCGAGATCATGGGCATCGGGCCCGTATCGGCGTCGAAGCGGGCTCTTGCAAAGGCCGGTATCGCGCTTGATGAAATCCAGCTGATCGAGCTGAACGAGGCGTTCGCGGCCCAGTACCTGGCGTGCGAAAAGGAGCTCGGCCTCGACAGGGAGATCACGAACGTGAACGGCAGCGGCATAAGCCTCGGGCACCCGGTTGGGGCCTCGGGCGTCAGGCTGATCGTCACGCTGATACATGAGATGAAAAGAAGAAACGTATCAAAGGGACTGGCCGCGCTTTGTGCGGGCGGGGGGATGGGCACCGCCGTGGTGCTTGAAAGACAGATTACGGGAGAATGATTATGACGGCAAATCCATTGCTGGATTCACGGGATATGCGGTTCGTCCTTTTTGAAATGCTTGAGGCCCAGAGCCTCGTGAAATACGAAAGGTTCGGTGAGTTCGACCGCGACACGTTCGAATCGGTGCTCGACCTGGCTGAACAGATTGCTGCGGAGCAGGTGTACCCTGCAAACACGGCGAGCGACAGGACGGGAGCGCGGTTCGACCCGGCTACCGGAACGGTAACCGCGCCTGAAGTCCACGGGCCCGCACTGGCCGCCTTCAACGCGGCCGGGTTCACCGGCATCGGCAGCGATCCGCGGTGGGGGGGCATGGGAATGCCCGACGTGATTTATCGCGCGGTAATGGAATATTTTTTCGCGGCAGGAATCTCGTTCACCATGAACATCTCGCTGCTGGTCGGGGCCACCAACCTGGTCAAAAACTTTTATTTCGGCGAAGACAGAGACGTCATCCTGAAAAAGATGATAGCCGGAGAGTGGGGAGGCACCATGTGCCTGACCGAGCCTGAAGCGGGATCGGATGTAGGCGCGCTCAAGACCAGGGCCGTGAAACAGCCCGACGGGAGCTACCTCATCACCGGGCAGAAGATATTCATATCCGCTGGGGACAACGATCTATTCGAAAACATCATCCACCCCGTGCTCGCCCGCATCGAGGGAGACCCCGCAGGGACAAAGGGGATATCGATCTTCATGGTCCCGAAATACCATGTGCGGCCCGACGGCTCGATCGGCGGGCGCAACGACGTCATCTGCTCGGGAATCGAGCACAAGATGGGGATCAAGGGATCGCCGACCTGCACGCTCAATTTCGGCGACAACGGCCGGTGCGTGGGCCGGCTAATGGGCGAGGAGCGCCAGGGCATGAAGATAATGTTCCAGATGATGAACGAAGCCAGGCTCGATGTCGCGCTGCAGGGCCTCGGCGTATCGAGCACTGCGTACATGCACGCGGTCACCTACGCGAAAAACAGGGGACAGGGAAGCGTTCCCGGGGAGAAGGGAACAGCGATGATCGTCGCGCATCCCGACGTGCGCCGCATGCTCCTGTGGATGAAGTCGCACGTGGAGGCCATGCGCATGGTCACCATGCTCGCGGCTCTTCAGTCCGACATCGCCCATGCCGGAGAAGGCAAAGAGGCCGCGGAAGCCGGCGCACTGCTCGACTTTCTCATCCCCATATGCAAGGCGGGGAACACCGACCTGGCCTGGCTGGTCACTTCGGAGGCGATCCAGGTGTACGGCGGGTACGGGTTCTGCTCCGATCACCCGGTCGAACAGCTGGCGCGCGACTCCAAGATACTCGCGATCTACGAGGGGACCAACGGCATACAGTCGATCGATCTGGCGATGCGGAAGCTCCTCATGAACCCGGGCATGGAGAATTTTTCGGTCTACAAAGCGAGGATAAGGGAAACTATCGGCCGGGCCAAAGCGGTCGTTGAGGATAAATACGTCAGGACCGTCGAAAACGGTCTGGATACGATGGAAGAGGTGGTCGGTTATCTGAAGAGGATCGCCGAGGAAAAGAACACGGCCGCGGTGCTCGCGGTTGCGACGCCGCTTCAGCAGGCCTTCAGGATGCTCACGCACGCATGGATGCACCTGTGGAGCCTCTCGATAACCGCGCCCAGGGCCGGCGAGCTGTGCGGCGCCCTTTCGGGCGGGGAACTCGATTCTCTGCTGGAGAACGATGCGGAGGCCGCGTACTATCACGGTAAAACCGTTTCATCGCGGTTTTATCTGGGCTCGGAGTTCATGAATTATTTCGGCATAGCGGAAAGCCTGATGGCCGGAGAGAACGCGGTCGCGGATTCGAGGCCAGGATCGTTCACCGGCGCGCTTCCCGGGTGAGGCGCTTTCTTCTTGCCATGGCCTGATCGATGATTTACAATAGCCGGTGTTTCACGGCACCGTGAC
>JAKLIV010000200.1 GCA_022709405.1 Spirochaetota bacterium | reverse complement strand
AAATCATCGACGGCAGCCAGGTCGGCGCCCTTTTGCGAAGGGGCCGCGATCGCGAATGCAAGGACGATGCTCCAGATACCCGACATTATACCCGGACCTCCTCACCCTCTCACCATGCCGTCATAGGAGGACCCGCTTTTCGAGGAGCTTCTCGAACTCCTCCGCCGGAACCGGCCTGCTGAAGAGAAAACCCTGGTGAAGATCGCACTGGAGCGTATTCAGAAACTCGAACTGCGTTACGGCCTCGACGCCCTCGGCTATGACCCGGAGATTAAGGTTGTGCGCCATCGCAATAATGGCCCGGGTTATCTCCGTGTTGTTCTGGTCGACGATCAGGTCCTTGATGAAACTCTTGTCTATTTTGAGGTAATCGATTTTAAAACGCTTGATATGGCTCAGCGAGGAGTAGCCGATCCCGAAATCGTCGATCGAGAAGCTGATTCCCTTCTCGTTCAGGGACTGCATCACGCGAATCGCGCTGTCGGGATTGTCCATGACGCTGCTCTCGGTGATCTCGAGATGGAGCGTTCCCGGGTTAAGGTCGTATTTGTTTACGGCAAGGTCGACCTTGTACTCGAGCTTCTTGTCGCTGAACTGCTGCGCAGAAAGGTTCACGGCGATTTTCAGGTTCGGGTAACCCTTGCTCTGCCAGAGCGCCGCCTGCCGGCAGGCCCGGTCGAGGGTCCAGTCGCCGATATCGTAAATCAGGCCGGTGGTCTCGGCTATCGGGATAAACTTGTCGGGAGGCACGAATCCGAGCTCAGGGTGTTTCCACCTGAGAAGGGCCTCCATGCCGGTCAGGACGCCCTCGGAATCGACAAAAGGCTGGTAGTACAGTTCGAACTGGTCGTTGTTGATTGCTGTCCTCAGGTAATTTTCTATCACGATGCGCTCCCGGGCCTGCTTCGTCATGTCCTCATTGAAAAACCGGTAAACGCTTCCCTCGGCTTTGGCGTCCCTCAACGCGATATCGGTGTTCTTGACCAGCAGGTCCATATCGTCGCCGTCCCTGGGGAAAATGCCGATTCCGATGGAGAGCCCCAGATACACCTCCCTGCCGTCGACCTTCATCGTCCCGGATATGACCTCGATGAGCTTGCCCGCCACGATCGCGGCGTCGAGGTCGTCCGAAATGCCGTTCAGAATGATGGTGAACTCGTCGCTTCCCAGCCGGTACAGGTAATCGCTCTTCCTCAGGCAACCCCCCAGGCGCTGCGAGGCTATTTTCAGGAGGCTGTCGCCGAAGCTGTGGCCGAAAACGTCATTCAGGTTCTTGAAGCGGTCAAGGTCGAGGAACAGGAGAGCCTTGTTCTTCTTCGGCTCCTCCCTTTTCGCCATGCTTATCAGCTCCTGGAACCTCTCGAAAAACGCCCTTCTGTTGGGCAGCCCGGTAAGGGGATCATGATACGCGATATAGGTCAGGTCTTCCTGGCTTTTCTTGCGCTCGGTGATGTCCTCGATGACCGAGGCAAGGCGGTATATTTCACCGTTTTTATCGTAGATGACCGAAATATGGTTGCTGACCCATCTTACGCTGCCGTCCGGCCTGGTGATGCGAAATTCAATCTCGTTTCTTTCCTTGAGATTTTCACGCTTGAGAAGCGTCCTGTAACCGTCCCTGTCGTCCTGGTGGATCGCGTCGAAAAACAACTCGGGAAGCTCATACAGCACATTCAGGGGACGGTCGTATATTTCCTCATACGCCGGGCTTATATACAGGAACACCCTGTTCCGGTAATCATAGATGATGAACACTTCATGGATGTTTTCGGCGACCTGCCTGAACCGCTCCTCGGTGTGGTTGAGTATCTTGTAGGCGTTTTCGAGGTCCTTGAATGCGGTTTCAACCTGCATTGACTTATCGTGATATTGGCGGATGACGCCGGCCATGGAAAGGAGAACGAATATGGTGACACCGATGCTGAAACGGGAATAGAACGCCTCGGGAAACGGGTAAGGGCCGATGGATATTTTTTCGTGCACATAAAGTATGTCCTCGGCCGCTCCAAGCACAGCGATAATGAGCCCGATGAGGGGAAGAACGATATACTTGTATCTCTTGTGAATCCTGATTTCCGCGGCCATCGAAACGATGCTGTAGATCACCATTATACCCAGGAAACAATCTCGAGCGAAATACAGGGGTCCCTCCTTTCCCCTGGCGTGGTCCCATGCGAGTGAAAGCCAGGTCGAACGGTGATTGTCCTGCGAGATGAAGAGGTCAGGCGCCGCATATGCGATCACCAGGACGAGAAAGCAAAAGGCGAGAGCCGTGATCCATATGATCCGGTTGACCTTCTTCCATTTCTCGTTCAGCTCGGTAATGTGATGGATGAAATAAGGCAGTCCGAAAATGAAAAAAACCCCGGCTATCTGCTCGGCGCGGTGAAAATGCATGCCGATTACCGGGTTCTGAAACCATCCGCCGGCGACCAGGACAATTATCTCGCTCAAAACGAAAATGAATGCGAAACAATTCATCAGGAGCATGGCGAAATAGATTTTCTCGCCGGTGCGGCGGAACAGGTAGCTGAAAAGGGTTATGCCCGTGATGAGCACCCCGGTGCTCACCGCCGGCACCAGTATCTGGTATATCTGGATTTCGCGCTCGAATATCAGCATATATAAACCGCTCCAAACATTCCTCAGGCAGCCCTCTTTCTCCGCGGAGTAGTAAAATGACCTGGATCAATTAAGACGCCGGGGACGGAATTCCCGGCATGGAATAAATGCTCCTGCCCGCAACTCTACAAATTTAGATATGATATATTTTATCGCCATTTAAATATCAAGACAAAAATAACCATCCGTGAAACATCGCGGGTTATTAAATCCGGATTCGAAAAAATAATATTGAAATTTCATTCTGAATCCTAATTCTCCATTTTCATGTCAGTTTCATGATTTATATATTTGGAAGAGCTATAATTTTTAATTGACAAAAATACTTATAATCCCATATAGAGAATGATCATTCTCTATATGACAAAAAAAGATGAATTCAACATTTCTAAAACTCGATAAATCGAGGCAAAATGAAATCCTCGATGCAGCAGCAATTGTTTTTGCGAATAATGGGTACCACGGCGCCAATATCCCCGAAATATGCTCACAGGCGGGAGTTTCTGTGGGAGCTTTATATAAATACTTCAACAACAAAGAGGCTGTATTCATTGCGATATTAAAACGCATGGGAGATCTTCTCGCCAACGAATTTTATGGGAAAATTCAAATCAACGAAAACTCAATACTTACAACAATCGAAGATATTTTAAGATCGATGACATTTACCAGCGAGTTTAACAAGTACCGGCAGTATTTCATCCTCTATCTCGATATTGGATCATATTCGCTGAACGGTTTCGCAGAATCGATTACCAGAAGGTTTGAAAACATTGGCCGTGAATTTTATCAAAATATGGTTGAGCATTTTAAAAAAGCCGGTCAACTGCGGCAAAATATTGCGACAGAACATGCGGCATATTTTATCGATAGCTATATGACCCTCTACGCTTACACTCTGGTGAGTAAACATCATCTTATCCGTTTTGACAGGTTTTTTAAAAACTATGGCGACTCGCTCTCTACCGAGCAGCGAATAAAAATTATATTGGACTCTATTAGAATGATTCTTAAATAATTTTTTTCTCTTAGCAGAGAACGAATATTCGTTTTCTGCTGTTAAAATATAATTTGATATTAAAATCTGTAAAGGAGGCTCTGTATGCCATCAGAAGTAAAACGCATAGATGATTGTCTATCAATAAGAAACGGCCATCTCTTTATTGAAGAATGTGACACCGTAAAATTAATGCAAGAATATGGTTCGCCGATTTTTGTCGTGTCCGAGGACCAGCTCAGACGCAACATCAGAAGATACAAGCAAAGCTTCGAGGCAGGATGGGCCGATGGGCCCGTCAAGCTGATGCCGGCTGCAAAGGCCAGCTGGTCCCATGCAATACAGAAGATTGTCGCCGAGGAAGGCTGCGGTTGCGATATTTATTCACCCGGCGAACTGGCAGTAGCTCTTGAGTCCGGATTTGATCCACAGTATATCTCAGTCAACGGCGTTCCCAAGGATGCGGCGCATATAGAAAATGCAATAAAAAAAGGCGCGCGGATAACACTTGACGGCATCGAAGAGATCGATGTTGTGGAAAAAGCCGCCTCCAGATTGAATAAAACCGCTTTGGTGAGATTACGATTACGTCCGACTATTTCCGGCTTCCGCAAGTTTTCCCACTTCAATCCCACGGGTCCCGTTGCGACCGATATTGCGGCAATGTCCTACAAAGGAGGCATGATGTACACACAGGCCATAGAAATAGGCAAAAGAATCATGAAGATGAAGAATGTTGAACTCGTAGGGTTCCATGAACACCACGGGCGCCACCATCAGTCCACGAAATACTGGACCGAGCAAATGAAATCTTTTGCAAAGGAAATAGGGTAT
Source organism: Spirochaetota bacterium (assembly GCA_022709405.1). Classification (GTDB taxonomy): domain Bacteria; phylum Spirochaetota; class UBA4802; order UBA4802; family UBA5550; genus JAKLIV01. The sequence continues at coordinate 2,765 of JAKLIV010000200.1, read as the reverse complement.
GTCTGCAAAGCGCTTGGCGGCTATCAGCCCCGTGAAATAAGCATCGGGGGCGGCTTTGCCGGTCACAGAGACCCCTTTAACGCAGAGACGCATTATTCCGAACCCTATCAGCTTCTTGCCCTGCACGCGCTTTCAATCTTGTTAAAAGTCTTCGGTTCAAGAATACGATACGCTGTGATCAGATTCATCATAAATTTAATGATGGAATATGTTCCGAACAAAAAGCTCGCGCCCTCCATTGAGGACTATGCCAGGGCCTGTACAGCGGCGCTAAGAAAATATCTTCCAAAAAACGGCATATCCACAAAAGGACTGATGCTTCAAATGGAGCCGGGGCGGTCCCTGCACGGCGATACCGCAATTCACCTGACCACAGTAAAAAATATCAAGCCGATGGATAGGCCCCTTAAATGGAACAAATACATCCTGGACACCACGCAATTCTGGTTTACGGGCGGCATCTACGAGCATCATCTCCATGATTACGTCATAGCCAACAGGGCCGACGAGAAAAAAACCGAAAAGGCCGACATAATCGGCAGGAGCTGCTATGGAGACCGGCTGCTTCCCTTTGTACGCCTTCCAAAGAATCTCAAGGTTGGGGACGTTTTCGCGCTTCTTGACGTCGGCGCATACCAGGAGGTATCGATGAGTAATTTTAACGCCATGCCTAGACCCGCGACCTATCTTGTCAGAGGCGACAAGGCATACTTGATCCGCAAGCCGGAAACCCTCGATGATGTTTTCAGGCGCGATGTTATGCCTGAGCATTTAAAGTCGAAAGCAAGAAATGCGTCGTCGAACTAATCGAAAATCCCGGGCTATAGTCATCTCCCCAACCGTTTTTTGCCAGGAGGGGAGATGACTACGGTGAAATCCCGCACGTGAATAAACGCACCGGCCCGCTGTCATTACTTGCTTGACACTCGTGATTGAAAGGACATAATGCGGGACAACAACGGGATTACCACTATGATTGCAAGACTGACAGGGCGCATCACCGAACTGAAACCGACTGAAGCCATAGTCGACGTCAACGGAGTCGGCTACCAGGTCATAATCCCTTTTACAACCTATGAGAGGATCATGGACGCCGATAAGGCGACGCTCCAGATATTCACGCTCCACAGGGAAGACCAGTTCAGGCTGTACGGCTTTTTCACCGAGGAGGAAAAAAAAATCTTCGCTCTCCTGCTCGAAGTAAGCGGGATCGGGCCTTCGGTGGCGCTTTCGATTCTGTCGGGAATCGCGATACCGGACCTCCTCGAGTCGGTGAAGACACAGAATACGGCATTGCTGGTGAAGATCCCGGGCATAGGACAGAGCAAGGCGGACAAGCTGGTGTTCGAACTCAACAGGAAGTCAAAAAAGCTCGACGCCCTCAACATCGCCCGGCCGGGTGCAGGGAGATCGGTCCGGAACGACGTCATCGAGGCCCTGCTTTCCCTCGGGTTCGACGAAAAAAAATCGGCGTCGGTCATCGACGAAATAATGAAGGAAAACCCCGACCTGCCCCTCGAAGCCGCGGTCAAACAGTCTCTCAAGCGCCTGTCGTCATGACCTGGCCCTGATCACACTCAAGACCAGGCCCTTCGCTGCGTCGGCAGTGGCGGCTATTCCGCTCTTCAGAATCTGCGTTGCGTTTTCGGCCTCTGCGATCACCGGAATGTCGAGCGTCTTGCCCACGGTGACCGCCTTGGATTCGGCTCCCTGCTCCTCGGTGATTATCGCGGCCGCGTTCCTCAGCAGGGGAATGACCTCGTCCGTGGTCTCTCCGATTACGATGATGTCGCCGGCGTCAAAGGGCTCGGCGGATTCGAGGCCCCGCTTGACCACGAAGAGCTTTCCGGACGCAGACTCCCCGTGCATCCCCCTGCCGCGCACGAGCACGTCGCCCACGACCTGTATCTTCAGGGTGTTGGTCGTTCCGCTCACCCCGACCTGGGTGCCCCCGGTGATGACGACCAGGTCGCCGTCCCTCACGATGCCGTTTTTCCTGGCCTCTTCGACGGCCTGGGAGAAAATCGCGTCGGTCGAATCCCCCGGAGCGACGCAGAGCGGCAGCACTCCCCACGACAGGGAAAGCTGGAGAAACGCCTTGCGTGAAACGGTGGTCGCAACGATCGGGCAGGCCGGCCTGAACCGCGACACGGTGCGAGCGGTGCTGCCGGTCTGGGTAACCGTGAGTATGGCCGCGGCTTCGAGGTCATGGGCCGATGCGCAGGTGGCGTGCCCGATCGCCGATGTGACGTTCCTGGACGCGGCGCCGTGCATGGCCGCGAATCTCCGCGCGTAGTCGATGTTGCGCTCGGTCTCGACCGCGATGCGCGCCATGGTAATCACCGATTCGATCGGGTACTTCCCGATCGAGGTCTCGCCCGAAAGCATGATGGCCGAGGTGCCGTCATACACGGCGTTGGCGATGTCGGTTATTTCGGCCCTTGTCGGCCTCGGGTTGCGGATCATCGAATCGAGCATCTGGGTCGCGGTGATCACCGGCTTTCCCGCGCTGTTGGCCCGGGAGATGATGGCCTTCTGGATTGCGGGAATTTCCTCAAACGGTATCTCGACCCCCATGTCTCCCCTGGCCACCATGACGCCGTCGCTCACCTGAAGGATTTCGTCCAGATTGTCGACACCCTCCCTGTTTTCGATCTTGGCGATGATCCTGATATCATCACCGCCGTTTTTTCTCAGAAAGCTCCTGATCTCGAGAATGTCCTTCGAGGTCCGGGAAAACGAGGCGGCGATATAATCGAATTCAT
>JAKLIV010000020.1 GCA_022709405.1 Spirochaetota bacterium | reverse complement strand
TGTACGTGATGGGCGAAAACAAGTGGCGGGCCGAAAAATCCTGGCCCCTCCCCGCTTCCAGGGTCGCCAATAAAACCATGTACCTGACAAAAAAAGCCCCGACGCCCATTGACGGCGACTGGTACACCGAAGACGAGGACGGCGACTATGAGGACAACAATTTCGGGCTGAGCGCGGCCAGGGACGTTTCAGGAGAAAACCCCGTGCTCAAGCACAGGCCCATGCTCCTCGACACCGCGTTCAACCTGAACGGAGCGGTCTCGCGGTCAAGCGCGCGGTGGAGCGCCGGATCTCTTTCATCCACTTCGGACATGTCCAAGTATTTTCTGGGCTACAACATCGACGGAGCGCAATTCTACGAGGACGAGCGCAGCGACGAGAAGAACTGCCTCACCTTCACCTCCGAGGAGCTGACCGAGGATCTGGAAATCACCGGGCCCGTTTCCCTGAAATTCTGGGCCAGGACCGAGTTCGGGACTGCGATCCAGCAGGCCTCGATCGATCTCGCAATAGAGCTCATAAAGGCTTCCTTCGGCGTCGAGAGCAACCTCATGCTTGACGCCATGAAGAAAAAAGACGTGCAATGGGTCGCCGAGCTGAACGACGTGTTCCCCGGCGGAAGGGCGCGTAATGTCTCGTCAGGCTGGCTTTCGGCCTGGCACCGACAGTACGATCCTTCGGGTTACGTGCGCGAGTACGATGACGAGGAACTCGGCGAGAACATCGAACACCCCCTCGATCCATCCTATACGCCCTTCGATCCGTTCTATGACCGGCCCGATAAAAACCCGCAGGCCGTCAACGAGGAAGAGCTGTACCAGTACTGCATCGAGCTCTGGCCGACATGCAACGTTTTCAAAAAAGGCCACCGCATAAGGGTGAGCCTCTCGGCGTCTGATTTCCCCCATCTCCTTCCCATAATCCAGCCGTCGACCAATACGATCGTGATCGATGCGGACCACGAGGCGAGGATCGACTTCGCTTCGGTCAACACGAAGAACGAAGGCAGCACCTGGAAATGGATCGGTAAAACAGGCGATATGGACGACTACCTGATGTCCGGCGCCGCGCTCGGCTGCGGCACGTCCGCCCAGGCATCGATAAAAGGTGCGTCCCGGCGCAACCTTGCGGGCGAGTTGATGGGCCTGATTATTTGCATGCTGTTCCCGTTCGGATTAATAAAAATCACCAGGAGATCAATAAATAAAATACGAGGCATCTGATATGCGATCAATAAAAACAAAAAAATTACTGCGGCTGATCGTATCCGCGACCGCCGTCCTGCTGATGATCACAGGATGCGACGACTCGGGCGTCGAGGTTTCGGATTCAACAGCCGTTCAGGCCGGCGATACATCCGTTCTGGCGGACACCGGTTCAGAGACGTTATCTGCCGCCGATACCCGGCCGGAATTCCCGGTCAGGATGGGAGATGCGGAAAACCTCCTGTTCACCGACACGGGAAGGATATTCGTCACCGGGGCCAATGTGGCCGAAATCACCCCGGACGGAGCGGCCATGCTCATGCCCGACAACTACGGGATTTTCGGAGGCATGGCGCAGGTCGGTTCATGGCTGTACGTGATCTGCAACAGATACAGGACATCCATGGATTCGATCGACCTCAACGAGATGCTGAAGGCCGAAAACCTGGGCACGCTGCTCGGGCTTCTCACGGATGCTTTTATGGACAAGGTGATCCTTCGGGCCGACCTGAATGCAGGCGGCCCCGAAAAACTGGTTTTTACCGAGATACACCGGTTGACCGGAATGATGCTCGCCAACGGGATGACTGCGGATTCAAAGGGAAACCTTTACGTCGCAGACATGACATTCCTGCCCGCGGGAAAAATCGTCAAGGTGAGCGTCTCAGAAACCGCCATTCAGGTGGCAACCCAGGAAACATGGCTCTCATCAGGCGAGGGAGTGCATTCTCCCAACGGCATGTGCATAAGGGACGACATCCTGTATTTTACCGATTACAATATGCTCTCATCAAAGCAGGCTTCGGTAAAAAAAGTCACCATCATCGGCGACAGCCCGGGCGCAGTCGAGACCCTGCATTCCGCAGCCGGACTGTATGACGACCTCGACGTGGTCGTTTACAGGGGCAGACCGACAGTCGCAGTCGCGGGGTATTTCGTCGGCAACATTCTCGTCATCGACGAGGAGACCGGAAACGTTACCAGGGTCGGAAGCAGTACGCTCCAGTGTCCCTCTTCGGTGCATTTCGGCGACGGCGGATGGGTCGGGACCGACGAGTTCATCGTCACCGAGGTGGGAATGCTTTACGAGCCCTATTCCAGTTACGGCAACAGGGTGAGCATCCTAGATATTCCGGAGTAAAAGCTCCATCATACAGAAGAACTATTTCCAGGGGTGAGGATTTATATCCTCACCCCTGTTGTCTAACAATGCTCTCCGAGAATGGCTTTTATGGTGTCGGAGGGATTGCGCGCAAGTATGGATACCCGTTGTTAATCGCGGCTGTTCCGTCAATCGCCCACACATCTGTAAAGTCCCATCCGGAAAAAGTTGTCTGAGATCTCATATCGGCCAGTGTCGCAGCGGTCCCATAACCGTTGTCGGTATTGGCGTTGTTGAAGATGCATGTAGTGACGCTTACCTGGGCGGGAACACTGATTCTGCCTACGAAGCCGCCGATATCTGACGTCCCGGAAACAGTTCCGGTTTCATAGCAGCGTGAAATAATCACCGTCACGCCGGTTGAAGGATATATCACCGCAGAAATACCGCCGACTTGTTGAGTCCCGCTGACAGCGCACCGGGAATAGCAATCCTCGACAGTTCCGTCCGTGATCCTGGCGAACAGGCCGCCCGCTGTATATGAACTACCAGTCACGATCCCGGTTGCATAGCATCCCGACACATCCCCGGCCGAATCGGCCACCAATCCCGCAGTCATCTGCTCACCGCTTACATTCCCTGTTGCGAATGAGTCAACAATAGAACCGGTTGAATAGTTTTGAACAACTAAACCACCGACATTGTTTGTACCCGTCACCGCACCGCTGGCGAACGAATCGCTAATAATACCATGATTCGCGCCAACCAGTCCCGCTGAATTAGCAACACCGCTAACTGGCCCGGTCGCGCTGCATGAAGAAATGGTTCCCTGGTTTATCCCGGTTAAACCAGATGTTATACTGCTTAAACCATGGACTGTCACATCAGTATGCGAATTAGTTATTATCGCTCCAGTTATATTCCATCCGACCAGTCCGCTGGTCCCCAATACTCCCTCGACTGTACCCGACACCGAGCAGGCAGAAATAGTACCTGAGTTACTCCCTGCAACGGTCCCGATATAATTTTTTCCGGTAATATCGACATTCTCAAACACCAGGTTTTCAATCCTTGCCCCGGTATCGACATATCCGAAAAATCCCTGATAGTCCATGGTGGGATTGTTGATGGTAAGATTTCTTATTATATGACCGTTTCCATTAAAAGTCCCGTTAAATGGTTCTGCCTGCGTTCCGATGGGTTCCCAACCACTGCCGTCAGCATCGTATTCTCCCAGGTCAAGATCGTCCTCGAGAATATAATGATCACCCCAGTTATCGGGTAGAGTGATATATTCAACGAGGGTGTCTTCATCGGCAACGAAATGAACAGAAGCTTCAAGCTCGGGCATTATGATGGCAATGCTGCTCCCTGCAGAGCTGTTCAAAGCAGTGTCGAATGCGACCGCAGTGATCGTATATTCAACACTGGCGGTCAGGCCTGTGATCCGGACGGCGTTATTTTCTCCTGGAACGATGATACCCTCCTCGCCGCCAGGTATCCACGTGACAAGCAGGTGGTCATAGTCGGGTTCATCCGGAAAATCCCATGTGAGGTTTATATTCCCTTCGCCAGCGCTTGTAATCTGAAGTACGACATCATCGGGCGGATTCGAGTCATATGTTATCCCGAACTCGGCGCCGAGGCTCAAATTTCCGGAGAGGTCTTCTGCTGCACCGGCGTCAACCGTGATAGCCACCTCACCCTCATCGTCAGGAATGATCTGAGCAGTGTATTCAGACTGGTTCGTCACGTTGAAATTGTCGATAAAGCCGTTTGTTACGTGAATATCTTCTTCAGCAAAGCCAGTAACTTCCCGCGAAAAGGTAAAATCAACCGGAATCGGGTTAACTGATGTCGGGCTTGTGGATTCGGAAGATATCCGGAGAGTCAGTTCGTCCGCACCTTGGTTGTCATTGTCCGTAGTAGTGTCACATGCGGATAGCAGTGTCATTATCGATAGAAGGATGCTGAAAATTACTTTTTTAAATATAGAGTCCATTTCTACCCCCATACACTAAATTACGTAATCCATAGTTTTTTATATCCAAACAGTCAATAAGAATTTGAATGCATAAATTTTCCCATCTGTAATATTTTAGTATTTTTCGTAGGATTAAATTTCCTATTGAGTACATTATAAAAAAGAATGAAAAATACATATTTTCGCCACCATAATTCTTGACTCATGTTACCTTCTATTTGAGGATGAGCGCATGATTTACATCGGAATCGACGACACCGACATTCTCGGCACGCGCGGTACCGGCAGGCTCGCGCGAGGCATAGCTGAAATCCTTGGCTGCGAGCACCGACTGCTCGGCGTGGTGCGCCACCAGCTCCTTCAAGACCCGCGTGTGCCCTACACCAGCCACAACAGCAGCGCGACAATAATCCTGGAAGAAACCCGTGAAACCGCCGATCTGCGCGAAATCTTCGACCGGGTCAGAAACATGATGCTCGACGATTTCATCCCCGGGAGCGACCCGGGCCTGTGCGTGACCCGCAAGGTGCCCGAGGCCGTGATTGAACACGGAATGCGCGCCAAGAAAATCATCGTCACCCAGGACGAGGCCCGCGCCATAGCGCACGAGCACGGCATCGCGCTCCAGGGCCTCGGCGGCACCGAGGACGGGGTAATCGGGGCGCTTGCCGCGGTCGGGCTCACCGCCTGCGGAGACGACGGGCGTTATCTGCTCGTCGGCAAGGTGCGCGACATGCGCGGGCTCGCATCGGTGAGCGATGTCCTTGACGCGGGCGTGTTTGAAATCCGCACCCTTGAGGAAAAACCGGTCACGAGCGGCATGGTGCTTGCCGACAAGATAAGGCCTGCAAGAAAGGACGGCAGGCCCGTCGCCTATGTCGAATGGAAGGATGACTGCTGGACGCCCCTTAAAATAAACTGAGGCGACCTGCGCGGAACGTGAACATGGCCGTAATTCAGGTAAACGATCTGACATACGCCTATCCCCAGGGACGATCGGTCGGCCCCTGCTCTTTCACCGTCGAAAAGGGCGAATTTCTGCACGTGACCGGTTCGTCCGGGTGCGGCAAGAGCACCATCGCCCGGTGCATTTCGGGCCTCATTCCCCATATCTATCACGGAAAAATGACCGGAGAGGTGCTGATAAACGGGCGTTCGACCCTCTCGACCAGAATGTGGGAGCTTTCGGAACTCGCCGGCTTCGTGTTCCAGAATCCGTCGATGCAGATGCTCGGCAACACCGTCGAGGAGGAGATCATCATCGGGCTCGAGAACCTGGGCCTGGACCGCGCCGAAATTTCCGGCCGGCTCGAGGAATCCCTCGGGCGTTTCGGGCTGGATTCCCTGCGCGGCCGGGACCCCCAGACGCTGTCGGGCGGCGAACAACAGAAGCTGGCCCTCGCCGCGATCACCTCGCGCCGCCCCCCGGTGCTGGTCCTCGACGAGCCGCTGTCCATGCTCGACGTTTCCGCAGCCACTGAGCTCACACGGTATCTCTCCCTGCTCTCGCGGTCCGGGACCACGGTGATCGCATTCGAGCACAGGGCTGATTACCTCTCATCCCTTCCCGGCGTGCGGGTCATGGCCCTGGATTCGGCGGCGTCAGTAAAATTTTCGAGAAGGCGCGCCTCCGCATCATGCCCGGACTGCAAGTGCGGCGCGAAACCGCTGGTCATATCAAATATCTGCGTCAACGCGGGAAAGACCCGGATACTCGAAAACATGAGCCTCACTGTCCAGTCCGGGTCGGTGACCGCAATCGTGGGACGCAACGGCACCGGAAAAACCACCCTGCTCAGGGCGATCACCGGCCTGCAGCCTTTCGAGGGGAGCGTCACCGTAAACGGTAAAAAACCCGATTTCGGACTCGTGTGCCAGAACGCCGACCTCCAGATTTTCAACGCCGCAGTCAGATCGGAAATACTGTACCGGGTGAATAATCCCGACATGAAGCTCTATGCGAGGCTTCTCGAAATCCTGGGCCTGGGCCGCTATGAAAACACCCCGCCCCTGATCCTGAGCGAGGGCGAAAAAAAACGCCTCGCCCTCGCCACGGTGCTCATAAGAAAACCTGAACACGGCGTGCTCCTGGACGAGCCGTCCCTGGGACAGGACGCCGCCCACAAGCACACGCTGATGGAGCTCTGCGCAGAAATAGCCTCAACCGGCAAAACCGTAATCCTCACCACCCATGACCTGCACCTGGCCTCGATGGCCGACCGGATCGTGGTTCTCGGACCAGACGGCGTCACGGCGTCGGGCCGCACCGAGGACATCCTCGCCGACGACAGTATATGGGCCCGCGCCGGCATGTTCGTTCCCGGATGGATAACCGAAGACGAGAGAAAGGGGATTACCGCATGATGAAGCAGGACGCATACGGAATGACAGGCGCGCTTTCGATCAGCGAAAGCTCCCCCTTGAGGAAAGTCGACCCGCGCACCAAGCTCGCCCTGTGCCTGGCGGCATCCCTCGCCGTGATGCTGCCCCTGCAAAAGGTGGCGGTGTTCTTCGTATTGTATTTCATGTTCCTGGCCTGGGCCCGTCTTCTGCCAGGAGCGCTGCGGCAGATATGGAAGCTCAAATGGATACTGGCGGTCCTCTTCGTCGTGGACTGGCTGGTCGTCTCCCCCGAACTCGCGGTGGTCGTCACCCTGAGGCTCGTGATCGTGGCCGGGGTGTTCGCCATGTTTTTTTCGACCACCACGCCCTCGGAACTGTGCCTGGCCCTTGTCTGGATGCGCGTCCCCTACCGCTACGCTTTCAGCCTCGGGCTTTCGTTCCAGGCCGTCGGCCACATCAACTCGGAGTGGCGAAAGATCCTCGAAGCGCAGAAGGCCCGCGGAGCATTCAGCGCCCCGTCCGGATGGCGCTACCCGGTCGAACAGGTGAAAAACCTCGTAAGCCTCACGGTTCCCGCGGTCGTCCTGGCCGCGAAGCGCGCATGGTCGATGACCGAAGCGGCCTACGCACGCGGTTTCGAATCCCCCAACAGGAGACCTTATAAAGCGCTCCTGATGAGCCGGGCTGACTGGTTCATAGTCTCCGGCGCGGCGTTCATATTCATTCTAATACTGTCATGGAGGTTGCCGTAATGGATCAGAAAAAAAGGATCGCAGCAGCAGTCGTCATCATCGCGGCCCTTGCCGGCGCGATACTGGCGGTTGAATCATTCCGCAGGGGCGGGACACTGTACCGCACGTTCATACCGGGAGGCTTTTCATCGGCGTGCGTGCCGGTATTCATGGACGCCGCTGAAATCGGCCGGTTCTGCGAAGCGGATTCGGCGAAGCTGAAAAAATTCGGATTCACCGACAAGGCAGAACGCAAGATCCAGCAGGGGTGGTTCCTGCGCGATGTAATCCTGCTCTACGCCGATGAAAAAAATCTTTCGCCGGAAACACGGGTGACCGTGGCCAGCGAGAGCAGAAACAAAAAGGCAGACCTAACATGGCGCGACGTGGCTGAAAGAAAAAACATGATCATACTCGGGATGTCGAAACAGGGACGGCTGAAGCTCGTCTCGATCATGAAGGGCCTCGATTACCGGGAGCAGTGGGTCCAGGAAGTCGACCGGATCGAGGTGGCGCGTTGAAGGAAAAATACTTTTCGACCTTCCAGCTTTTCCTGCTCGCGTTTTTCGCGGCCCTGATCGTGGTCGCAAAAATCGCACTGCACCTGCCCCTCCAGCTCTCGGGGCATTCGGGCATCTTCTGGATGGCGATCATCATAGTCTCGTCCAGGGTCGTACCCAAGCCCGGGGCGGCGAGCCTTGTCGGGCTCACCTCGGGCATCATGGCCGCGTTTCTGGGCCTGGGGGATTTGGGCGCGCTGAACACGCTGCTCTCATACTCCATGGCCGGGGTCGGGGCCGACCTGGCCCTCATTCTGCTGCGCGATCCCGAAAACTATTTCTGCGCAGCGCTCGCCGGGGTGTTCGGGCACATGGCGAAGTTCATGGTCAAGTGGATTTTCGGCATGATCGCAGGGGCGCCGGCCGGCTTCGTCGCCCTGGGCCTGGCCAAGGCCCTGGCAGGGTATATCCTCTTCGGCGCACTGGGCGGATTCCTCGGGGCACTGACCCTGCGCGCACTGCGAAGGGCGGGCTTCTTCACCTATCTCATGGAAAAGAAATGAACCCGCGATCAGGAAGGGGGCAGATATTTCACCAATTCGCTGAAAAAAGAAGCGAGGTTGACCGGCTTCATGATATACGAATTGAAGCCATGCAGCACGATATCCTTTATATCTCTTTCACCCGAAGATGCGGACAGTGCGATCACCGGGACATTTTTCAGCTTCTCGTCACTGCGCATCAGTTTAGTCGCTTCGAGGCCGTCCATGACCGGCATGCGGATATCCATTATCACCAGGTCAGGGATTATCTCGCGGGCCATGATAAGAGCCTCCTGCCCGTTTTCGGCTTCATAAACCGAGCATCCCGCCCTCCTGAGCATCTCATGCAGCAGAAACCTGTTTGACGCGACATCATCGACGATCAGAATTCTCGGATTATTGAATCTGACCGACGAATAATTCCATGCTTGTTCGGTTCCGGCGACAGGCTCCACCGAGGCGATATCCACGTCTTTGATCATGATCTCGAAAACACTTCCCCGGCCGGGAGCGCTTTTTACTGAAATCGAGCCGTTCATCAGGTTTAGTATTTTTTTAATGATTGCAAGGCCGAGTCCCGTGCCTCCGTAACTGCCCAGGCTCTGATTCGCCTGCTGTACGAAAGGAAGAAATATCGACTCGATTTCATCTTCGGCTATACCCATCCCCGTATCAGCGATGGTGATTCTCAGGTCGATCTTGCTCTGCGTGCCGGAGTTTCCATTCAACGCATCAACATCTATAACGACCTTCCCTTTCTCGGTGAACTTGATGGCGTTATCCATAAGGTTATAGAACACCTGTTTCAGCCTGACCTCGTCAAGAAGAAGGCCGCGGGGCAGCGAAGCGCCGATGTTTCTTTCGAGCTCCAGGCCCTTTTCGGAAATTCTCGCCAGAAATATGTCGGTTGCATCCTCAATGAATTTTCTTATATCGACCGAACTTTTCTGCAGAAAAAGCATCCCCGCTTCCATTTTTGACAGATCAAGAATGTCGTTGATGAGCATCAGCAGGCTCCTGCCCGCGGAATGGATCACATCAGTGTATCTTTTTTCGGTTTCGTCATGGAGTATCCCGCCCAGCAGCTCGCTGAAACCTATGATGGCGTTGAGCGGAGTCCTGATCTCATGGCTCATGTTGGCGATAAACTCGCTCTTGGCCCGGTTGGCCTTTTCAGCGCTCTCCCTGGCCTCTTTCAGATAGTTTTCGGCCTCGATCACGCTGGTAATGTCGCGAAAGATGGTAATGACGCCCCCGAACTTTTCGCTCACGTCCATCATTCTCCTGAACTCCAGGAGAAATGTCCTTTTTTTACCGCCGACCTCGATCTCATGATCCGACGACATCATAGACAATCCGGCACAGCGGAAATCATCGACGACCTTCGTGAACCATTCCGGCAGAGCTGAATACGACGAAGCCCTGTTATAATAATAAGCTCCCGGCGTCTCCACAGCGCCGAAAACCCTTGCTGCGGCGTTGTTGATGTATTGGACGTTCCCGACATCGTCAAAAAGCACTACGGGGGTCGCAAGGCTTTCCAGCGCAGTCATGAACTTGTTTTTCTCATTGGTGATGCTCCTGTTTTTTTCCTGCAAGTCGCGAAATCCCTCATCCCTGGACAGGGAAGACCATTCGTGCACAAAGGCGATCTCTATGCGGTCAAAGACCCTCCGGATATAGTTCAGGAAAAAAGCCCTTGAAGATTCATCTTCCACCTTTTCAACAATGAAGTCGTCATATGTCTGCCGGTAATACTTGAAAAGGCCGAGAAACATGGGCAGGCTTATTCCGCGGAGCATATGAAGACGCGCCTCTGTAATGCCGAAAGCGGCCATCGGGTCAGACGTGAATTCGTCCTCAGGGCCGAGCTCGGGCACATCGGGATATTCATCTATCGATTTCGCTATAGCCTCATTGAGGCCCTGGATCGACATCCTCCATGCCTCCATGAGAGTTGAAGTGTACTTTGTGTAATTGAAGCGCTTGGCGTATTCAAGAATCCTCGCCATGAGCCAGTCTTCGTTTTCTTTTAAAACATGTTTGAGATCATTGATAAACATTTACCCGGCTTCATTCCTGGAATGATATTACATCCAATTGTACATCAATCAACATGTTGAGTCAAATCAGCTGGGAAAAAACATTCGGTCTGGCGGGATTATGCTGCTGAAGAGGGAATAACGACGGTGTAAATTGAAAATCGGGATATGCTTCATTAAACACATCCCGATTCGGAAAAAAAATGAAACTTCAGTGAACGCGTCATCCGAAAAGCTTCGAGAAAATGCCTTTCCTGGCCTTCTTCGATTTTCCGGCGGATTTGTTCTTTTTCACGGGCTTCTTTTTCACCGGTTTTTTCGATGCCGGTTTTTTCACAGCGCTCTTTTTCTTTGCAGCGGCTTTCTTGCGGACTGTTTTTTTCGCGGTTTTTTTCTTCACGGCTTTCTTCTTTATCGGTTTCGGCTTCAAAGGTTTCTTCGGAGAAGCGGATTTCTTTTTCACCGCTTTCTTTTTCACGGCCTTTGCCTTCCGGGTCGATTTCTTCGAAACGGCCTTTTTCTTCACCGCTTTTTTCCTGGCTGCCTTCTTGCGGGCCTCGAGCTGGGCCATCTCGGCCGGTGAAACCCTGAAAAACGAATTCTGGTATCCCCTGTTCTTGAACGAAAGCAGCGCCCTGGTAATCAACTCGTCGATATCTATGCTTTTATACGTTGACTCGATGTAATCGAAGCACAGATGGGCCAGTCCGCACCTCAGGTAGCTGGTGAGCTTGTCCTGTGTCGCCCCTTTTTTGTACAGAAGCATGAGCCAGGTGCGCAGGGCCTGATTCCCCTTTTCGAACGTCTCCTCGGTAAGTATTTTGCCCGTCTTGCGGACATGCGTGTTGAGCATGTCATGAACTTTTTTGTAGTCCCTTTCGATGGAGGCATCGATACTGCCGTCCTGCATGAGTTTCTGGTCAAGCCTGACCACGATCTTGTTTTCAGCCACGGAACACCTCTCTTTCTGATGATTGATCAGGATTATATTCACGCCGTTATTTTTTTCAAGCGCAATTTCTTCTTTGCACTCATTGTGTGCACACCCGGACAGGTCGAGGTGAACCTTATTCTTCAGACATCGTCAAGATCAAATCGGCAAAAGAATCCCCCTCTCTTCCTGAAGAAAAAATTGTTGCCGTATGAAATGTGAAAAAGTATTTTGTTTCCAATGAAATAATATTTGATTTACAAGATCAGTCGGTTCCAGGCTGGAATGCGGACGGGCCCTTGATGGCAGCAGGGAGAACCCTGCGGGACTTGATGTTCTGGAGGGTTTTTTTGTTAAAACCCCTACAACTACACCAAGGAGACAATTATGAGCCAGCAGTTCGATCCCGCATTTTTTTCCGGCCTGTCCGAATCCGACGCCGCGTCCCGCATAGCCGAAGAGGGCTACAACGAGCTTCCGCAATCAAAGAAAAAAAGCGTCTTTGTCATACTTTTCGAAATAATCAGAGAGCCTATGTTCCTGCTCCTTATCGCCTGCGGCGTCCTATACCTGCTGTTGGGCGACTTCAGGGAGGCCCTCATGCTCCTCGGGTTCGTTTTTGTCATCATCGGCATAACGCTGTACCAGGAAAACAAGACCGAGCGCGCCCTCGATGCGTTGAGGGACCTTTCGAGCCCCCGCGCGCTCGTGGTAAGGGACGGAATCCAGAAACGCATAGCGGGCAGGGACGTGGTGCGCGACGATATCGTGCTGCTCTCCGAGGGCGACCGTGTCCCGGCTGACGCGATAGTGCTCCACTCGGTGAACCTGACCGCGGACGAATCCCTTCTCACCGGCGAACCGGTCCCTGTGAGAAAAAGGAAGTGGAACGGGACCGAGGGCGCGGGTCGGCCGGGCGGCGACGACGCCCCGGCGGTGTATTCGGGCAGCATGATCGTCGGCGGCCAGGGCGTGGTGCGGGTGACCGCGACCGGCCCCCGGACCGAAATGGGAAAGATCGGCAGGGCGCTGCAGACGCTCGTGACCGAGGACACGAATCTCCAGGTCCAGACCGGCAGAATAGTCAAGGCGTTTGCGATCGCCGGAGCCGTTCTGTGCACGATGGTGGTCGTAGTCTATGGCCTCACGCGGGGAGACTGGATACAGGGATTCCTCGCCGGCCTGTCCCTTGCCATGGCCACGCTGCCCGAGGAATTCCCGGTCGTCATGACCGTTTTTCTCGCGCTCGGGGCATGGCGCATCTCCCGCAGCAATGTGCTCACGCGCAGGTCCCAGGCGATCGAAACCCTCGGCGCAGCCACGGTCCTGTGCACCGACAAGACCGGCACCCTCACGCACAACCGCATGACCGTCGCCCGCCTGTGCGCCCGGGGCGTCAGATATGACGTCGACGGGCGCCAGCGCGAACTGCCCGAGGAGCTTCACCCGATCGTTGAATACGCGATACTGGCAAGCCCCTCAGACCCCTTCGATCCCATGGAAAAGGCGATGAAGGAGCTTGGGACAAGGACCCTGGCGAACACTGAACATATCCATAACGACTGGACCCTCGTCAGGGAATATCCCCTTTCAGAAAAACTGCTGGCGATGAGCAGGGTATGGGAGCACAGGAACGGGACCAGGTATGTAATCGCAGCCAAGGGAGCGCCGGAGGCGATCGCAGACCTGTGCCACATGCCGGACTGCGACCAGGACAGCCTGAAACGGGAAATCGACTCACTGGCGAACGACGGGCTCAGGGTTATCGGCGTCGCCGCGGCCGAATTCGAGAAAGTCGAGCTCCCCGAAATCCAGCACGATTTCACCTTCAAATTCCTCGGGCTCCTTGGCCTGCATGACCCGGTCAGGGAAAACGTGCCCGAGGCTGTCGCCCTGTGCAAGGACGCCGGCATCCGCATCATCATGATTACCGGCGATTATCCCGGAACCGCACGAAACATAGCAGAAAAAATCGGCCTCGACTGCAGGGAAGGCTTGATCACCGGCGCAGAACTCGACGCCATGACCGATGAAGAGCTGAAAGACCGGATCGGCGGCGTGTCGGTTTTCGCGCGCGCAGTTCCAGAGCAGAAGCTCAGGATCGTCCAGGCGCTGAAGGAAAACGGCGAGATCGTGGCCATGACCGGCGACGGAGTGAACGACGCCCCGGCGCTCAAGGCGGCCCATATCGGGATCGCGATGGGCGGAAGAGGCACCGATGTGGCCCGCGAATCGTCCGCGCTGGTGCTTCTGGACGACGATTTCTCTTCGATCGTACAGGCGGTCCGGGTCGGCAGGAGGATCTTCGACAATCTCCAGAAAGCGATGACCTTCATTTTTTCGGTCCACCTGCCCATAGCCGGGATGTCTCTTCTTCCGGTGTTTCTCGGCTGGCCGCTGGCGCTCATGCCGGTGCACATCGTGTTCCTCGAGCTCATCATCGACCCGGCGTGCTCGATCGTTTTCGAAATGGAGCGCGAGGAGAAAGGCATCATGACCAGAAAACCAAGGCCGGCTGCCGAGCCGCTTTTCGGGCCCAGGATGATCTTCATCGGCCTGGTGCAGGGACTGGGGATACTCGCCCTGGTGGCCGCCATCTATGCATGGTCGCTCAAATCTGGATTCGGCGAACGCGAGGCGCGCGCCCTGGCCTTCACCAATCTCGTGTTCGGGAACATCGGGATGATCTTCTCGAACAGGTCATGGAGGCAAAGCATCGTGGTCAGGCTCGGCGTCCCGAACAGCGCGCTCTGGTATGTGACCGCAGCAGCGCTCGTGTTCCTCGCTGCGTCACTGTTCACTCCCCAGTTGAACGACCTGTTCGGCTTTGCGCCGCTCCACGGCTGGCAGTATCTGTTGTGCGTCTTTACCGGACTGGCTGCCATAATCATCAACGAGATCGTCAAGCTCCCGTTTCTGATGCGGCTTTTCGACAAAAAATGACGGTGCAGCCCCGCGTCTTTCATACCGGGCCCGGGGCATCGAAAAAGGGGCGGATTATCGGGAAGAATTCAAGATCTCTTCCAGTATTTCCACCGCTTCCTTCACGCATTTTGCGCATACGTCGCGGTGAAGGTTTCTGGAGAGATACAGGGTTTTCCACTCATCGCCGCTGAGCTCGCACCGGAGAAGCTCCCTGCAGACCGTTGTTCCGAATTTCTTTCTGAATTCAGCAGCGAACTCGTTGACCAGCGCGTAGGTTTTCTCTTTTTTTTGATCATCCCCTTCTTTGTCTTTCCCGTGTTTCAGTCCGATTACCATATACGCTCCGGTGACCGCGCCACAGGTGTCCTGCATGCGACCCATGCCCCCGCCGAAACCGCAGCCTATCCTGAGCGCCGCATCGCGGTCGAAACCCATCTCGGACGCGAAGACCGAAAATACCGACTGCGAGCAGTTGAACCCCCGGATTAAAAGATCAACGGCCTGTTCAGATCTTTTCATGTGGTCCTCCGTCGGTCTTCGATCCCTTAAAATTTTCTGCTGATAAACAGGACTGCTTCTCAATTTCGTATTCCCTGCTGCGGTTCAACCATCATTGAGTGGATCCAGAAATCGTGCGCATGATGCAGGGGAATACGAAAATGCCGTCACGCAAAAAACTCAACGAGCGGACCGCGGCACTGCGCCGGCAAATGACCGCGTACTGTGGGTTCATTTACCGGGCCTCACCAGGTTCACCCTTTTCTATCTTCTCCCGGGATGCGAAATCGTCACGGGAACGGGCTTCACTCCCCATATCTCGCGCGCGTACTGCGAGATCGTCCGGTCCGCGGAGAACTTTCCCATGCCGGCGGCGTTCAGGATCGACATCGCGGCCCATTTCTTTTTATCGGTGAAGGCGCGGCTCACCGCGGTCTGGCACTCGACGTATGAAGCGTAATCCGCGCAGAGCATATAGGGATCGCCCCCGAGCAGATAATCCGCAATCTCCCTGAACAGTCCCGGCTGGCCCGGCGAGAAGAATCCGTCGCGGATCATGTCGATCACCCTCTTCAAGGCCGGATCGCTGTTGCAGTAGGTATACGGGTTGTATCCGGAATTTTTCATTTTTTCAACGCCGGCAGCGTCGAGCCCGAAGATGAATATGTTGTCCTCGCCGACTTCCTCCATGATTTCGATATTCGCGCCGTCGAGAGTACCGATGGTGAGCGCGCCGTTGAGGGCGAATTTCATGTTCCCGGTTCCCGACGCCTCGGTCCCGGCTGTGGATATCTGCTCAGAAAGGTCGGCAGCGGGAATGATCTTCTCGGCGTTCGACACCGCGTAGTTCCTGAGAAACACCACCCGGAGAAGGCCCGCGGTGGCGGGATCCCTGTTGATTGTCGCGGCCACGGAGTTTATCAGCTTAATGACAAGCTTGGCGAAATAGTATCCGGGCGCCGCTTTCCCCGCAAACACGACTGTTCGGGGAACCATTGAGCCTGCCTGCCCGTCCCTGATCCTGTTGTACATGGTTATGACGTGCATGAGATTCAGAAGCTGACGCTTGTACTGATGCATCCTTTTTATGTGGACGTCGAATAACGAATTGGTATCGACGGCTATACCGTTGTGCGACATGATATAGGTAGCCAGTAACTCCTTGTTATGTTTCTTGACCGCCATCCACTCATTCTGGAAATCGGGATCATTGGCATAAGATATTAGTTTTTTAAGCTCGTAGAGATCGGTGATCCATCCCTCGCCGATCTTCTTCGTTATGAGCGCCGAAAGGCCCGGATTGCACAGCCTGAGCCAGCGGCGCTGGGTGATCCCGTTTGTCTTGTTGCTGAACTTTTCGGGCCACAGACGGTAGAAATCCCTGAACACGCGCTCCTTGAGTATCTCGGTGTGCAGTGCGGCCACGCCATTGACGGAGTGGCTGCCGATGATGGCCAGGTGCGCCATCCGCACCATCTTGTGTTCGCCCTCCTCAATGATCGACAGGTCCCTGAGAAGGCGTATGTCTCCGGGATACAGCTTGTTCATCTGGTCGAGGAAACGGCGGTTTATCTCGAAGATGATCTGGATATGTCGCGGTAGTACAAACTGAATCAGCTCGACCGGCCACTTCTCGAGGGCTTCAGGCAGAATCGTATGGTTGGTATAGGCGAATGTCCTTGTCGTAATCCCCCAGGCATCTTCCCATTCAAGTCCCTCGATATCCATGAAAATCCTCATGAGTTCGGGAATAGCAAGCGCGGGATGGGTATCGTTCAGCTGTATCGCAACCTTGTCGGGAAAATCCGCAAGCGAATTATTCACCCTTCTGAACCGTCTGATGATGTCCTGAAGTGTTGCAGAAATAAAGAAGTACTCCTGCTTGAGCCGCAGTTCCTTGCCCGCAATGACGTTGTCGTTAGGATACAGTATCCTGGTGATGTTCTCGGAAAGGGCGCGGTCGGATATGGCCCAGACATAGTCGCCGTTGTTGAAATACTCGAGGTCGAACTCCCTCGACGATTTGGCGGACCAGAGCCTCAGGTTGTTCACGGTGTTATTCCTGTAGCCCGGAATGGGTGTGTCGTAGGCCATGGCCATGATTTCCTGGGCATCGACCCACCTGAACCGCTCCCTGGGCGTTTCATCCTGGTATGATTCGACCCTCCCATAAAAATTCACGGCGTAAATGTATTCGGGCCTGGGAAACTCCCACACGTTGCCGTACCTGAGCCAGTTGTCGGGCGTCTCGACCTGGTAGCCGTCCCGGATGCTCTGGAAAAATATACCGTACTCGTACCTGAGCCCGTATCCCGCGGCAGGAAGCTCGAGGGTAGCCATCGAGTCCATGAAACATGAGGCAAGACGGCCAAGGCCGCCGTTCCCGAGTCCCGCGTCCCATTCCTTCTCCTGCAAGTCCTCGAGGTCGTATCCGAGCTGCTTCATCGCCTCAAAGGCGTTGTCCCGTATCCCCAGATTGATAAGGCTGTTCCCCAGGGTCCGCCCCATCAGATATTCCAGAGACAGGTAGTAGACCCTCTTGGCGTTGGTCCTGTGGTAGGCCTGCTGGGTCTCGGTCCATCGCTCGATGAGCCGGTCGCGGGTCGCGAGCGCGATGCTCGAATAGCAGTCGTGCCTGGTTGCCGAGAACTCGTCCTTGGCCAGCGAGTACTCGAGATGGTTCACGAACGACTTCATCAGGGAATCGACGTCCATCCCCTGAAACTCGTTGGTCGAGGGTGTCAGTTTCTTTGATGGTTTTCCTGTCATAGCGCCTCGTTTATAACATCATTGCAGAATAAAAATCATTATACCACGGCGGCGAAATGTCAAGTATACATTTTTCGGATGGGAACGATGTGAAAGATGCGTTTAAAAAACATGGCCTGGCGTTTTTCGGCCCCGGTGTTTTCATCCGGATTACCCGAATCTATCGTCGGATTTCCTCGCCCGCATGAGCTCCTCCCTGCCTTCGAGCCACCCGGTCCGGACGCCCTCCCGGTCGTCGATGCCGGGCACGTACGGCTTGATGTCCAGCAGCGGCGTGCCGTCGATCATGTCGACATCCTCGATATCGAGGATGTTTCCCCGAACAGCGGCGAGCCTGACCACCGAAACGCCGATCTGGTTGGGACGCTTCGGGGCCCTGGTCGCGAAAACGCCGCGCAGTTCGGTGTCCATGAACGGCACAACCTCGAGCGAATATCCCCGCGACTGGTGGAAATGGTACAGCAGCATGATATGGGAAAAGCCCGCGAGGTCCCTGAGGCCCGGAACCATTTCAGGGTCAAGCTCGATTGTCCCCTTCACTCCCCCCGCCGCGGCGGCCTGGATGGGCATGCCTTCCCGGTCCCTGAACGGCGTGCGGATGATTCCGATGGGCTTATATATTATTTCGTTCATGAGCCTTCACCGGCCCGAGTCTCATCTTTCAATAAATACCTGCACATCATCTCCTCGAGCTCCGCCAGCAGCCGCTGCCCGTCGATTTCGGAACCGACGACCCTGA
This sequence comes from Spirochaetota bacterium, assembly GCA_022709405.1. Classification (GTDB taxonomy): domain Bacteria; phylum Spirochaetota; class UBA4802; order UBA4802; family UBA5550; genus JAKLIV01. Next base: position 17,064 of record JAKLIV010000020.1, on the reverse strand, counting down.
TCCGGTGCACGATCTCCTCCCCGGTCCGGTACAGGAGAACCGCAGCCGCCTCCAGGTCCTCGACGCGGATGAACTCCCGGAATCTACCGAGCAGGGCCGTCATATAGGCGACGACCTTCTTCTCCTCTTCGGCGTTGATGCGGGCGATGTCGGGATCGATCAGGGTCATTGCAAGGATCTCGCGATGCACATGGGGATCGAGCCTGTGAGCGGAGTCCAGGGTCCGGATCATCGAATGGACCAGCTTTCTTCCTTCGGCGTAGTTCCCTGCCGGATCGTCGCTCGCCACGGGATCGTATACGTTCAGCACCTCCTGCGATGCATTCCTGTAGAACATCCGGATGACTTCTACCAGGACCTCTTTCTTGTTGTTGAAATAGCTGTAAAAGGTCCCGGTCGCCAGTCCCGCCCTCGCCGCGATTTCAAGCGCGTTGGTCCGGTGAAATCCCTTTTTTGCGAAAAGGGTCATCCCCGCCTTGACTATCTTTTCACGGGTCTCGATGCCCCTCTTCTGGATGGGGGACCGCGCTTTGTTCTTCTTTTGTGGCATGGCAGATCCTGACTGATAATGCATCGTAATATCATGGTAATCAAGTAAAATATGATAATAATTTCATGTTATACTTGACAATGTGAAATATATTTCATATTTTAACCATACGCTCCGCCCGATAACAACGAAGAGGTTAATTACATGCCCAGGAAAACGATCATTGCGCTTGCCGTCATTATTGCAGCCTTTCATGTCGCATGGTACGCGAAAAGCATATCATACCAGGACAGCGGCCTGCCCGACGTGAAGGCATCCGAAGAATACATGAAGGATTACATGAAGCGCCAGAGCATCACGGTCGATCTATCCGGCCTGGAAGAAACCAGCATCGAAGCCGATGGATTCAGGCTTCACCTCGTCATTCTGCCGGCGAAGCAGAAAGCGCCCACGCTCGTTTTCATCCCCGGCACTTCGGTATACGCGAAATTCTACATCGAATTCATGGGGCTCATGCGCCGTGAAGGATTCAATGTGGTCGGATTCGACCCGCGCGGACACGGGATGAGCAGCGGGCCGCGCGGCGACTACACGATAAACGAAGAGGTAGACGACACGCTCGCCGTGGTTGCGTATGCGAAAAAGAGGTTCGGCGGAAAAATCGCCATTTCGGGCAGCAGCCAGGGAGGCATGGTGGCCTTCTATACCGCTGCCAAAGACGATACGATCGCCGCGGCAGTATGCCACAACATAGCCGACCTGAACGGCAGGGACAACCTGGTCCTCTCGCAGCTCAGGCCTCCGCAGTTTCTGCTTCCCCTGGCCGGGTTCATGATGGGCCTGTATGGAAAATATTCAATTCCCATATCGATGTATCTGGACCTTGAGAAAGAGCTCATGAAGAACGGGGTCGACGCCGTAACCTTTTCAGTCAACGACCCTCAGATGGTGCGCATGATCACCTTCAGGGCCATGAACTCCCTGCTGCGCACCGACCTGGCCAAGCCGCTCGATAAAATCACCGTGCCCGTGATGCTCATCCATTCGGACCGGGACAACATCTTCCCCCGGGAGTATGTAGAATCGATCTACAACCGGCTCACGTGCAAAAAGAACTACCTTCTGTTTAAAAACACCGACCATCTGGTCATGACCAACAAACCGGCCGAGGTCGCACCTGAAGCGGCGAAGTGGCTCAGGTCCGTAATCAGATAGGATCAAGAAAATGGTTTCAGAGAAAAGCATGTTCAGCATAACAGCACGCACCGAAATCGAAATCAACGCCGCGCCTGAAAGGGTCTGGGAGGTCCTGACCGATCTCGACAGCTACAGGGAATGGAACCCCATGATCCGCAGCGCACGTGGCCGGGTTGAACCCGGCGGCCCGCTGAAGCTGCATTTCAATCCCCCCGGCACGAGAGGGGCCGTGTTCTTCCCCATCGTGCTTGCCGCTGACAAAAACCGCCGCTTCAGCTGGCGCGGGAGGCTGCGTCTGCCGTTCATCTTCTGCAACGAGCATTATTTCATCCTCGAGGAACCGGGCCCCGGCCGGACCCTGCTGAAGCACGGGATGGAATTCCGGGGGGTCGTCGTCCCCCTTCTCCGAAAGGCAATCATGAAGAACACTGAAGCCCCCTTCATGCTCATGAACCGGGCCCTCAAGGAACGCGCCGAAGGGTTGCATTGATCCGCCGGCCCCGTCCGTTGAATTATTTTAAACTCATAGAAGAGTACTCCCCTACGGTCCGTAGAATTGCCGGAGTCGTTGCCCCTGATATTTCAATTGACAGTTCAGGAACGATCATCTAATGTGCGGATACAAAAAAGAAAGAGGTATCATAACATGATTTCACTCATTGTCACGCTCAAGGTAAAGGAAGGCAAAATGGACGAGGCAGTACAGGCCCTGAAAGAAGCGGTGCCCAGGGTCAAAGCCGCTGAACCGGGATGCATCGAATACATCCCCCATACTGTCCGTGGCGAAAGCAACACCATAATCTTTTACGAAAAATACCGCGACAAGGACGCGCTGAAGATACATTCGGCCAACCTCGTCAAGTCCCTTGAAAAGCTGCTGCCGCTGCTCGAACCGGGTATGGACATCAAGACCTGCTACGAGATTGTCGAATAATTGCGCTTGAAACGACTTGACATACTTCCAACAGAAAAGTAGAAAAATATCGCGGCAGTAAAATCAACTGCAGACAAAACGCCGAGTTCCTGGACAAGACAGCAGAAATAAAAAAGCACCGCATTGCGGAATGGAGAATTGAAGTATTATGGAAAAAAATCATAAAAGCATGCTCACATCATGTACGCTAATCATGGTGACTCCGGCAATTGCCCATGCCTATCTTGACCCCGGCACCGGGAGCTTCGTGCTCCAGATGGCGGTAGCGGCAATTTTGGGCGCGGTATTCACGATAAAGACCTTCTGGAAAAAAATCGTCGGTTTTTTCAAGCGTATTACAGGCGGCAGCGGCACCGATGAAATCCGTTGACGCCGCCCGTATTCACGCGGCATCATTCCGGGACCCGTCAGGATTCCTGTTTTACCGCGGCAGCGAGCTCTTTCGACAGGTCAACCTCGAATCCAGGGACGACTATGATCTCATGATGCGGTCGGGCCTGTACGGTGAACTGACCGAAAAATGCCTCATCGTACGCCATAATGAGACGGCCGAAAAGCCGGCGAATCCGGAAACCGCATACAGGATACTCAAACCCGAGATGGTCCCATTCATATCACACCCGTATGAATGGTGTTTCAGCCAGATCAGGGACGCGGCGCTCGCCACCCTCGATATCCAGAAGACCGCTATGAATTACGGCATGTCCCTCAAGGACGCATCGGCGTACAATATCCAGTTCATCCACGGCAATCCCGTTCTTGTCGACACCCTCTCCTTCGAAAAATACCGTGAAGGCGCTCCATGGGTCGCTTACCGGCAGTTCTGCCAGCACTTTCTGGCGCCCCTGGCCCTCATGGCGCATACCGATATCAGGCTGTCTCAGCTTCTCAGGATCCATATTGACGGCATACCGCTCGATCTCGCAAGCCGGCTTCTTCCGCGGTCCACCGCGTTGAAGTTCGGGCTCCTCACGCATATCCATCTTCATGCGAAAACTCAGAAGCATTACGCGGACAAACCGGTAAAAATAAATAGTCATGGAAAGATAAGCAAAACCGCGTTTTTGGGCATCATCGACAGCCTCCGGGGATCGGTGCTTTCATGCAATTGGAAAAGGCAGGCCACCGAATGGCGGGATTATTACAGCGGCACCAATTATACCGATACGGCGATGGAGAGTAAAATCCAGACGGTCACCCGCGCCGTGGAGCGGCTGAAACCCGGACAGGTGTGGGACCTGGGAGCCAACAACGGCGTGTTCAGCCGCATATCCGCGGGAATGGGAGCGCATACCGTTTCGCTCGACAAGGACGAATCGTGCGTCGAGGACAACTATATGCAGGTGAAGCGAAACCGAGAAAAGAACATCCTTCCCCTGCTCATGGATTTCACGAACCCCAGCCCGGGGACCGGCTGGGCCAACATCGAACGCGATTCGCTGGCCGACAGGGGGCCGGCCGATCTCGTCCTCGCGCTCGCCCTCATCCATCATCTGGCGATCAGCAGCAATGTCCCGCTGGGCCGAATCGCCGCAATGCTGAGGTCCATCGGTAAAAACCTGATCATCGAGTTTGTCCCGAAAAACGACTCCCAGGCGCAGAGGCTGCTCCTGAACAGGGAGGACATCTTCAGGGACTACGGCCGGGATGAATTCGAAAGGCAGTTCAGGAATTATTTCAGGGTCAGGGAAACGATCCCCATCCCGGGAACCGAACGTACGATCTACCTGATGGAAGGCCTTTCACGGCGTTGACCCGGAGACGGGCCCATCCCCGCCCCGACGCTCATTTTTCCTTCTTAACGACAACCGGCGCAACTCCCGCGAGGTTTCCGATCAGGTTCATGATCTCACTGTCGGCCGGAACGACGATGGTCGAATTGTTTACCAGCGCCCTCTCGACGGTCTCGAGCTTTCTGAGTATCTGCGCATTACCCACGAAATACTTGTTCGCCGCCTCGTTGACCAGCCTGATGGCCTCGGCCTCTCCTTCCGCCTGGAGGATCTTGGACTGGCGCACGCCTTCGGCCTTCTTGATCTCGGCCCTTTTCTGGCCATCGGCCTCGCGCTCGAGGGCGTTCGCGAAATCCAGCGCCGCGATCTTCTCGTTTTCGGCCTTGACGACCTTGTTCATGGTTTCCTGGACGTCCTTGGGCGGATCGATCTCCTTGAGCTCGGTGCGCACGATCTCCATGCCCCAGTTGCGCGTCTCCTTGCTCAGGGTCCTGAGCAGCTCTTCGTTGATCTTGTCGCGCTCGCTGTTGGCGGATTTCAGGGTCATGGTGCCTATGATGTTGCGCAGCGTGGTGCGGGCGAGGTTCACGATCTGGTATTCATAGTCGTTCACGTTGTACTGCGAGCTCTTGACGCTCTCCTCGTCGGATTTCACCTTGAAGTAGACCTGCGCGTCGACCGTGGCGTTCAGGTTGTCGTTGGTGATGATCTCCTGCGGCTGTGCGTCGATCATCTGCTCGGTGACGTTGACCCTGACCATCCTGTCGATGACCGGAATGATCCAGTGAAACCCCGGGCTGCAGAACTTCTTGTACTTGCCGAGCCTCTCGATCATGCCGCGATGGGTCGGGCGGATGATGCGGATTCCGGCGAAAAAAATAATCAGACCAAGCAGGATAACCGGGAGATAGATTACACCGATGAGTTCATCCGACATTTGAGCACCTCCCCAATCGCGAAGATAAATTTTACAGAGCGTATGGCGCCAACTTGAATATTAGCATTTATTAAACGTGCGTCAACATGAATTTACAAGGGCCTTCATGGAATCCCCCTGAGCGAGAAATTCCAGACGGCCCCGGTAATTTTGCGTTTCACGAGACTTTTCTGAAGGCCGGGCCCGAATAGGCGTCTTCGCACCCGGATTTTATCGCATCAAGAGCGCCGGTATAGTTGGCGGAGACTTGGTTCCAATCCACCACTTTCCAGAAAGCCTTGATGTAATCGGCCCTCCTGTTCTGGTACGACAGATAATAGGCGTGCTCCCATACATCCAGGCCGAATATCGGCGTCAGGCCTTCCATGAGCGGACTGTCCTGGTTGGCCGTGGAGTGGACAACGAGTTTTCCCTGTGCATCCACCGAGAGCCACGCCCATCCGGAACCGAAACGGGCTGCTGCCGCCTTTTCGAATTCGGCGACAAAATTCTCGAACGAGCCGAATGCCCTGACCAGGTCGTCATGCAGCAACCCCGCCGGCGCGCCGCCCATGCCCGGGCCGATTATCTTCCAGAACATGGAGTGATTGAGGTGCCCTCCTCCATTGTTTCTAACCACAGTCCTGATGTCTTCCGGTATGCTGTCCAGATTCCCCAGCAGGTTTTCAAGGGGCGTTTCGAACAGGCCGGGATGCTTTTCAAGCGCAGCATTCAGGTTGTTCACATAGGCCTGGTGGTGTTTGCCATGGTGGATTTCCATGGTTTTTGCATCGATATATGGTTCAAGAGCGTTAAAGGCATAGGGAAGTTCCGGTAATGTATATCTGGTGTTCATAACGATCCTCCTAAGTATATTAGTATCTACTAATTTATTTAAATATAACTAAAAATTTTCCATCCGGCAACAAAATCCGTCACAAAACAGATATTTCCTTGTAACAGGGGCAAATGAAGATTACACCATGGTTCATCCGTTGCGAGGACGTCATCATGTATAATCCCTTTAAAGAAGTGATCAACGAAGAACAGCACGACCGGGACCTCATCGAGAAGTCCCTGGGAGGCGACGGTAAAGCGCTCGAATCGCTCATCCTCAGGCACCAGTCGTGGATATACAACATCGCGCTCAGGATGTACTGCGACCCGGTCGACGCAGAGGACGTCACCCAGGAAGTGCTGGTGAAAATGATAACCAAGCTGGCCACCTACGATCCGTACAGGGCCGCCTTCAGGACATGGCTTTACCGCATCGTCGCGAACCACATCATCAACCGGAACGGCACCAGAATGGAATCGCTCATCAGCGACATCGTCGGTTCCGGCGATTTCGAAAAATTCGCCTCGCAGGTCCCCGACAAACGAAGATGGACCAGGCCGGAATCAGAACTGATCCGGGACGAAATAAAGATGTCGTGCATCCACTGCATGCTCCTGTGCCTGAACAGGAGGGAGCGCATGGTCTTCATACTGGGCGCGATCTTCGGCGTCGACGATGTAACAGGCGGCGAAATCTGCGGCACGACCAGGGCCAATTTCAGGAAAATCCTGTCGCGCACCCGGGCCAGGCTCTACGGATTCTTTTCGAGGCAATGCAGCCTTCTGAACGAGAACAATCCCTGCAGGTGCTCGGACAGGCTGAAATCAATGGTCAGGCTCGAGTTGATCGACCCGGACCGGCCCCGGATCGCAGGAGAATCCTTCGGGCCGGTCGAAAAGGTCATCCATGACTCGGTCGCCAACCTCGAAGACGCGTATTACGAGTTTCACGCCCTGTTCAGGAGCCAGCCCTTCTTCAAATCGCCCGATATGGCGCTCTGGCTCAGGGAACAGCTGAACAGGGAGGATATAAGGGCGCTGTTCCAGATACAGTAAACATCGCGGAGGAATTAATGGAAACCATGAAAGACTATCTCTCGCCGTGCGGCTTATACTGCGGCGCATGTTCGATCCTCATCGCGCACAGGGAGAACGACAGCGCGCTGAAGGAAAAGCTCGCACGTGTCTACGGCATGAAGCCCGAAGACCTTCACTGCACCGGATGCATGTCGACCGATGAAAAGGAAATTTTCCCGTATTGCAGGGTGTGTCCCATCAAATCATGCGCTGCTGAGAAAAAAATCGAGGGCTGCCACCGATGCGATGATTTCCCCTGCGCACATATTGACGGGTTCGCCATACCACTTGGCAAGAAGGTGATCCTGAAATCGGTTCCTCTGCGCCGCGAGATCGGCACCGAGGCATGGGCGCTGCACGAGGAAAAGCGGTACGCCTGCCCTTCATGCGGAGTAAAGGTTTTTCGCGGTGCGCGACGCTGTAAAAAATGCGGGATACAGATTGAAATGGACTGAGCGCTCTTTGGTCATCGAGCATGTGTATAAAAAAGGGCGTCCATCGGACGCCCTTCTGAAATTTCATGGTTATTAATGCTGATTAAACAAGAGTAACCTGTACGGCCCTGAAGCCCCTGTCGCTCTTTTCGATTTCGAACTGCACCGCGGCGCCTTCCGGAAGGGACTTGAAGCCGGTTCCGATAATGCCGGTGTGGTGGACGAAATAATCTTTTCCGTCGCTGGAGGCGATAAAACCATAGCCTTTCTGATCATTAAACCATTTAACTGTTCCTTGAGACATGTTGAAACTCCTTAGATTTTTTACGGGATCACTCCCTTTGAGTTAGGATTAGTCGAAATACTACCTGTGAGGATGACCAACTGCGAAGGAAGGTACTGCACCAACACGTGAGGATTTATCGAACATAATCACTGTATGCCATAATATTAACTATTAATATTTTGTCAAATATTTTAACGATTTTTGAGAAAATAACTCAAAAAAAGAGCGCACCGTGAACTGCACACGGGTAAAAGGGATTCTTGACAGTATGGAAATGCCCGATGCCCGCGATGTAATTAAACATGTTGAAACCACTCAATCAACATCTATCAATTGATATTCCCTGGAGTATATCTACTGTCTCTTTTTTTACAGAGCTTATCCTCAAATATAGCTTATGGGCACCTCTAAAAATCAGGTTTTTCATTATTTAAAAAATGATAAAACCTGATTTTACCAATGAATGTGCCCACAAGGGAACATCCATAATGTAATTTATAGAGGTTCCCTTATATCCAAAAAGAGCTATAAAAACATTCTTGCACTATTTTTCATTACTTCGGTAAATGGTATAAATCATATTTTTTCCAAAATCCCGTATAAACTTTCGTTGAGGTGTTCCATGACAAGACCGGCACAGATGTCCATCTGCATCATTACCTGTATCTTGATCCTTTCATCTTTTCTGGCATGCAGCAACATGATGGATGAAAAAAGCGATGCCAATCCCATTGACCCCGGAGAACTCGCAGCGCCTGCATCGATTACCGTCGAACCCGGGGATTGTTCGGTCTCGGCGACATGGAACCCTGTCGAGGGCGCCGAGACCTACGAGGTATGGTATTCATACACCAACGACCTGAGCACCGCAGACGAGTTTCTGACCGACCCTGACCCGACTGACAGTTCATGCACCATCGACGGCCTGTACAACGGCCTCACCTATTACGTGTGGGTAAGGGCGTTGAATTCGGCGCTCACCAGCGACTACAGCGTCCCGGCTAGTGCGGAATTGGTGTTCGCTGCTCCCGCGATATCTTCGGTCGAAGAACATGACCGCAGTATCAATATCACCTGGGGACCGGTTTCAGGCGCGGAATCATACGAGGTGCGCTACGGCACCGGAACGGATGTGGCTGACGCAACCCTGTTCAATGACGACGACAATACCGATACCTCATGCATTATTACCGGCCTCACCAACAGCACAGAGTATAATATATGGGTCAGGGCGACCAATACCGCAGCACAGAGCCAGTACAGCGAAGACGAGCAGGGAACGCCCAACCCGATTGTGGGCGACCGGCGCACCTATGCGGCGGATGGTGTCTCGTTCGACATGGTGTTCGTTCCCGGGCTCACCTTCCCCACCGGCACTAATGACAGCGGCACTGCCACGGTCGATCATGATTACTGGATGGCCGACACCGAGGCAACCAATGAACTGGCAGTTGCTGTTCTGCAGTGGGCGTATGAACAGGGAAGATTTGATACAGTGAATACTTCTGCGCCGAATTATCTCAGTGCAGATGAAGTAAACTATCGCGGACAGATGATTATTGACCTTAATGTAGCTACAACCATACCAAATCCCAATCATTGGACGGGATCTGAATTCACTATCGATTCAGGAAAAGAGAATCATCCGGTAAATTTTATCAGCTGGTATGGCACTATCATGCTCTGCACCTGGCTCATCGAAATGATTGATGGTAATACCGACCAAGTCGTGTACACATGGACTGACAACGGTGACGGTTCCGGTACGGCCTCTGACGGGATATGGCAGGATGGGGAAACAGACATAGATAACACAAAAAAGGGATTCAGATTGCCTGACAGATATGAATGGGAACTTGCAGCTCGATACCTGGGAACCGAAGAACCAACAATTGAGCCTCTGAAAACTGAAGCCATAACTTCAATTAACAATGAAATAACTTACTACTGGACACCGGGAAGTAACGCTAGCGGAGCGACAGATAATTATTACAATCATGAAGCATCAAATTTAGTATCATGGAACAAACTTAACAGTTATGACATTGGCTCATCAGACCCCGATTTCGGAACACATATTGTTGGTACGGCAGGCATATCACTAAATGGTACTACAGAACAACCAGCACCTAAATCAAGCCTCAATGCAAACACACTTGGATTATTCGACATGAGTGGAAACATTCTAGAGGCAAGCATTACACAATCGGGCACTGGTAACTATATCGCACTAGGAGGCAATTGGTTCATTACCACTGATTATCTACGCATAGGGTCAATAAATATGCGAACTGCAGCGGTTATTGCACCGGGCTTTGGCATCCGGATCGTCCTGACCGATTAGCTATTTCGTGTCCTGCCTTACCGCCCAGAACGAGGTGCCGGGAATCACGATGGCCGAGGAATGCACTTCCTTTTCGGGGCTCAGGATGCCGGGCCGCCGGAGGCCCGGAAGCACCGCCAGGTCGAAAATCTCGTCAACGCTCGCAAGGTACCTGAATTCGGCGACGGTGCTGCCCGTGGGCATGTGCAGCACCGTGAACCCTGAATGGGTCGCATCCCTGGCGATCTGGAGCCCGGCGAACGCCGATGACTTCTGCCGCACCCTGGACTGTCCGATGAATAGATAATCCCCGCACCGGGCCATGCCCCTGATGAAACCCTTTATGCGGTTCACAATATCGTATCTGCCCGATTCCTGGTCAAACAACGCGATCTCACCGGTCGAGGAAAAAAGTACGTACAGTTTTCCATCGATCAATCGCGGAGTATGCGGCATGGGCAGGCCTGAAGCCGCAATTTCTCCTGAAGGCACATGGATGACGACTCCGCCAGAATTGATGCCGGGCCGCCAGGAATGGGGCTCGTTGCCGGTACCAAGAGCGGTCACCCATAATGGCTCGCCGTTGTGCATTGCCATGCCGTTCAGGTGGCACCGGTCTTCAGGAGCAAAAGCCGATATGAACGAAGGTTTCCATTTGGGGATGAAGCTGTACCGGTCATCTATCAGACACAGGCATGAAAACACCGTGTTGACCGTCCAGAGGCCGTCATTGCCCCAGGCCAGGCCGTGCAGGTCGATCGCGCCGGTAAAATATGACGCCCTGGGAACGTATATCGTGTCGTATACTCCGGGCTGGGCGGGATACCGGCCCGCAAGTCCAGGCTCGTGGGCCAGAACATGGACTTCATTCGCCGATGCGACTGCGATACGGTTGCCTTCAACGCCGATGGCCATGGCGTTCCTGAACGAACGGGGCAGCTGCACGATCTCGTCGTCGTTTTTGGCGCTCACGAAAACAATCTTGCCTGCCTGGTAGGTGCTCAGGGCGATGGTGCAGCCGAGCTGATGAATAAGTTCAGGCAGGTTCGGCGAATAGGTCGCGGCAAAGGGCGGAGGCGGCGCTGACTTGGCTGTATTGGTCTCTCGATTGTCCATGGGGGATGTTACTCGTTGCCGGTAGCGCCCTATGGAATCACAACATTTTCATAATACAGTATATTACCACTGCTTGTACCGATAAACATATCAGCATCACCGTCACGGTCGATATCCGCAAAAGCGGGAAACGCCATTTGATAACTAATAGCATCAAGACCGAAGGGATTGGTCAGCGGCGTTGAGAAAGCCGGAGCTTCAGGTGAACCGGTATTTTCATAAAAAAGAATATTACTAGATGCGGTATATGGACTCGTCATAATAAAAAGATCCAGGTCTCCATCTTGATCAATATCAACAAGTGCAGGGGAAAAAGAAGCATTAGTAGCAATACTAGACAGACCGAATGGATTTGCGGTAATCTCACCAAAACTTGTTCCATATGTATCAGTTGTATTCTGAATATATTGTATAGCTCTGGTACCATAAAGAGTACCTCCAGCTAAAATATCGGCATCGCCATCATTGTCGATATCAACAGCAACCGGTATAATCAGGTTTAAACCGGAATAACTGCCCGCATACCCATAGGTTCCGGAAAAAACTGTTCCGTTGTTTATACGATACAATAAATTGAAACCTATGGAGAACACCGTATCCAGGTCTCCATCACTGTCGATATCGGCAAGGTTAACGAATCTATCCAGCGCGGTCTCAATTCCCGTGGGAAGTGTCGCTGATGAAAATGTCCCGTTATTATTCATTAAATAATATACTCTTGACTCACTTGTACCATACTCTGTTGAAACCAGTAGATCCATATCGCCGTCGCCGTCCAGATCTCCAAAAGAAGGGAATGTGCTTCTTGTGAAGGTACCAATTCCATCCGGAAGCGTTCCTGTCTCAAACACCGGTCCACGCACCATGCTGATAGGCAGATTTATCATGTCGCCATTGTTAAGATCGACTGTCTCTTTACCGAAATAAAAATACACTGTTGCAGTTTCTGCACGCACCGAGAAAACGCGGTCCCTGCCTGCCGGCACCATAAGCATAATTGAGTTCTCGCCCGGTTCAATTTCCTTCTCAAATGTCTTGATGCCGGGCCCGCTTACCTTGACCTGCACCCCGGTGACTTCCGAGGGAACGTAAGCGCTGGATTTTGCCGGGACCAGATTGTTCGACCTTCCCGTGGAGAGGTCGATCTTCACCGTGGCCATGCCGGTATCGTCGTCGCACCCGGGTGCTGCAAGAAGCACGAGCAGCGAGGCGAACGAAACCGCCCCGCGCACCGAGGCCTCTGAAAGAGATCCGAGCAGCCGGTTGTACAGTTTCTTGATTTCCCTGATTTTCCGGTAGCGCTCGAAAAAGGACAGGCGGTAAAACGACCCGTCTTCCATTGACGCGTGTATCGACTGTGAAAGCTCCCTGAGCCTTTCAAGGTTTCTCGCATGGTTTTTCGGTTTCGCTCTCATGGGGCCTCTTTAATACAGATATGCTCGAATCCATCGTTCATAACGCAACTGATTGTCCATCTATTTGAGAATAATCAGGGTCCCGACTGGAGTCAATTGATTTTTTTTCTAATCAGTCATATTCTTAGTTGCATAAAGCATCATAACATAAATAATTTTTGACACGCTGCCGCATCTTCGCAATAGTGTCCGGAAACCCATCTATGACCATATCTTTTCACGCAGGAGCACGACATGAGCGAACAAAAAGGCTGCCAGGCCCCCGGAGCGCAGCAGAGCAAAGAGGCCGAACAGAAAGAGATCAGGGAAACCCTCGACAGGATAAAGCATAAAATCATCGTCCTTTCGGGCAAGGGAGGCGTGGGTAAAAGCACGATCGCCGTGAACCTCGCCGCGGCCCTGTCAGCTGGCAAACAGCGCGTCGGCCTTCTCGACGTCGATATCCACGGCCCCAGCGTGCCCAAGCTCCTGGGCCTCGACGGCCGGAGGCTCGCGACGAGCGTTACCGGCAAGCTGCTCCCGGCGGAGCACGGTTCGGGACTGAAGGTGATCTCGGTCGGGTTCCTGCTCGACGACATGAATACCGCGGTAATCTGGCGTGGACCGCTCAAGTACGGCATCATCAAGCAGTTCATCAAGGACGTCACATGGGGAGAGCTCGACTACCTCATCGTGGACTCCCCTCCGGGGACCGGAGACGAGCCGTTGTCGGTATGCCAGCTCATGGAAAATCCCGACGGGGCGGTCATCGTGACCACGCCGCAGGACGTGGCGGTGCTCGATGTGAGAAAATCCGTGAGTTTCTGCCGTCAGCTCGGGCTGCCGATACTGGGCGTGATCGAGAACATGAGCGGATTCGTGTGCCCCCACTGCGGCAAGGAGACCCCGCTCTTCAAGACCGGGGGAGGAAAAGCCATGGCCGAAGAGCTCGGCGTCCCCTTTCTGGGAAGCGTGCCGATCGAGCCGGCGATCGCCCATGACGCCGACGCGGGCAGGCCGTTCTGCGGCGACGCATCATGCCAGTCGAGCCCGGCGCAGAAGAGCTTCAACGAAATCGTCGGAAAGATAATTAAAGCGGCCGCGAAATAAATCCTCAAAGCGAGGGGGCCGGGTTCCGCGCTTACCTCGTAAAGTTTCCGGCGGGGATTTGGCTCATCTATAAATCCCCGCATCCCAAAAAAAATCTGTATTAATTCCCGCATTGATGTATAATAGGGATGTTTCCTGACGCACTCTGCATCCGGCGCGGCCATGAACCGGCAGCGCAATAATCAAGCGAACAAGGAGTCACATCATGATCGAAAACATACGCAATATACTCGGTAAAGAATCGGCCGGCCTCCTGACCCATACCTGCAAGGTGAGCAAAGACATGCTTCACCTGCCGGGCCCGGACTTCGTGGACCGCATCTTCATGCAGTCGGACCGCACGCCCAACGTTCTGCGCAACATGCAGGCCATGTACGACCACGGCCGTCTCGGCGGCACGGGATACCTATCCATACTTCCGGTGGACCAGGGCATCGAGCACAGCGCCGGCGCATCGTTCGCGCCCAACCCGGTCTACTTCGACCCGGAGAACATCGTGAAGCTCGCGGTCGAGAGCGGGTGCAACGCGGTCGCCTCCACGCTCGGCGTGCTCGGGATACTGGCGCGAAAATACGCGCACCGGATACCGTTCATCGTCAAGATCAACCACAACGAGCTCCTGTCGTACCCCAACACCCACGACCAGATACTGTTCGCGAGCGTCGAGCAGGCGTTCGACATGGGAGCGGCCGCGGTCGGCGCCACGGTCTATTTCGGCTCAGAAGACAGCAGGCGGCAGATACAGGAGATCTCGGAGTCGTTCCAGTACGCGCACGAGCTCGGCCTGGTCACTATACTCTGGGCGTACCTGAGAAACGACGGTTTCAAAACGAAGGAGGATGATTATCACACCGCGGCCGACCTCACCGGCCAGGCGAACCATCTTTCGGTCACCATCGAGGCCGACATCGTCAAGCAGAAGATGCCGACCACCGATGGCGGATACACTGCGCTCAAGTTCGGCAAGACCGACAAGCGGGTCTACAGCGAGCTTTCGGGAAGCAACCCCATAGACATGACCAGATATCAGCTCATGAACTGCTACATGGGCCGCATCGGGCTCATCAACTCCGGCGGGGCGTCCAGCGGCGAGAAGGACCTGGCCGAAGCTGTCGAGACCGCGGTCATCAACAAGCGGGCAGGCGGCATGGGGCTCATCCTTGGGAGAAAGGCGTTCCAGCGGCCCATGAACGAGGGAGTGAAGCTGATCAACGCGGTGCAGGACGTGTATCTGTGCCCCGAAGTGACGATCGCATGAAAAAGGGAAGATGATTGAGGCCGCCCTTTCCCCTCATCCCCGTCAATTTAGTGGAGCTTGAACCGTATCAGATTGACTCCAGCTCTTCCCATCGCAGGAGTAGTGCTTCGAGTTCATGTTCGAGCCGTTCAAGCTCGGCTTTCATTTCAGGCACGCGGGCGCTGTTCTCGCGGTAAAACGAAGGGTTCGACAAAATCGCGTGTATTTCGTTCACGCGGTTTTCCTTGTCGGCGATAAGCTGCGGGATGGATTCGAGCTCCTTTTTTTCCTTGAAGGTGAGCTTCCTCGTTTCGGGGGCCTTTTTATCCCTCGGCTTTTTGGGTTGAACGCTCTGTCCGGATTCGCGCGCCTTCCGCTGCAGCAGCCAGTCGTCGTATCCCCCGGCGTATTCGCGCACCAGGCCTTCTCCCTCAAACACCAGCGTGCTCGTGACCACGTTGTTGATGAACGCCCGGTCATGGCTCACCAGTATCAGCGTTCCCGCGTAGTCGAGCAGGAGCTCCTCCAGGAGTTCAACGGTCTCGATGTCGAGGTCGTTGGTGGGCTCGTCCATGATGAGGAAATTCGACGGCCTGGTGAACAGCTTCGCGAGCATGAGCCTGTTCTTCTCGCCGCCGGAAAGCATGCCCGCTATTACGTCTGCCCTGGCAGGCGTAAAAAGAAAATCCTGCAGGTACCCGATCACATGCCGCGTCCTGCCGCCCATATCGATCATCTCGCCGCCTTCGGCAACGTTCTGGCGCACGGTCCTGTCCGGATCGATGGTGTCGCGGAGCTGGTCGAAGTACGCAGTCTCGATCCGTGAGCCCCGCCTCACCGTGCCCGAAACCGGGTCCAGATCGCCGAGAAGCAGCCGTATCAGGGTGCTCTTGCCGCACCCGTTCGGGCCGATGATCCCGATCCTGTCGCCCCGCATGATGCGCGTCGAAAAATCCCTGATGAGCGGGACCCCGCCGTACCCGAAAGAAAGGCCCTCGGCCTCGATCACCATTTTCCCGGACTGCCCGGCATTGCGGGATTCCATGCGCACCGCGCCCTGCCGCTCCCTGCGCGCGGCCCGTTCATCACGCATCTTCATGAGGGCCCGCACCCTGCCCTCGTTGCGGGTGCGGCGCGCCTTGATCCCCTTCCTGATCCAGGCCTCCTCCTGCGCCAGCTTTTTGTCGAACAGCGCGTCCCGGGTCTCCTCGGCCTCGAGCCAGGCGTCCTTTCTCCTGAGGAACGTGGCGTAATCGCACTTCCAGTCGAAAAGCCTCCCCCGGTCGATCTCGATGATGCGGCCCGCGATCTTCTGCATGAAGGCGCGATCGTGGGTCACGAAGAAAATCGTCCTGTCGTATCGCCCGAGAAAATTCTCGAGCCATTCGATCGACCCGATATCGAGGTGGTTCGTCGGCTCGTCGAGCAGCAGTATGTCCGGATCGTTCACGATCGCGCGGCCGAGGATCACGCGGCGTTTCATCCCGGCAGACAGGTCGCTAAACGAAAGTCCGGGATCGACCGCCACCATTGAAAGAGCGCGCTCCACCCGGTAGTGGTCGATCTCCTCCTCGGCGCCGCCCTCATGGCGCCTAAGCAGCCCCCCGGTCACCACGTCGCGGACCGTTCCTTCAAGACCGGCCGGGACCTCCTGGGGAAGCAGCGCGGTTTTCACCCCTTTTTCAACTATGCGCGCCCCGCCGTCGGGCTCGATCTCTCCGTTCATGAGCCTCATCAGCGTGGTCTTGCCGCTGCCGTTGCGGCCGAGCAGGGAAATCTTCTCGCCCGCGTGTATCTGCAGGTCGATGCCGTCGAGCAGCGGGCTGCCATCGAAAGAAAGGGATATGTTCTGTAGATTCAGGAGCGCCATGCCCGGGTTCCTTTGCGTGAACAATGCATTATTTTCAGGCTCGGGGATTGTTAAAACACGGCGGCCGGGGCGTCAAGCTTCATTCTTCATCTTTTTCATGATCATCATGC
>JAKLIV010000002.1 GCA_022709405.1 Spirochaetota bacterium | reverse complement strand
GATAGGCGGATTCAAAGGGGTGAAGAGGATATTCACCGCGCATTACGGATACACGGCGGACGTCCCTGCCGCGTTCAGAGACTGGAAATAATAAATCATTGACGCCCGGGGCGGATTCACTTGCTCCGGTCAATCCCGCCCCATGAAAGAGCTGATCGTTCCCCGCATGGCAATCTTGGACCGGAGCTTCACTGCACCGGAAGCCGCGCGCTTTCTTCAGGAACAGGCGCCGATCCATCCGCTCGATACGGTGAACTGGAACTCTTTCGCGCACAGGCCGGATGTTTCGTTCCGGATCGGCCACAGCGACGACCGGATACTGCTGTGCTTTTATGTTTCGGGAGACCGCCCGCGCGCGAGGATCACAGAGGTGAACGGGCCGGTGCACCGGGACAGCTGCGTGGAGTTTTTTTTCTCGCCGCTCGCCGACGGCGTGTACTATAATTTCGAGTTCAACTGTGTCGGCGTGCCGCACTGCGCGTATGGGCGCGGAAGGGGTGATCGCACGCTGCTTGATCCGGCGCTGGTCGATACGATCATGCGCAGCTCTTCTCTCGGGAGTGCGCCTCTCGATGAATCCGCCAGCGTATCTTCATGGGACCTCGCGGTCTGCATCCCGGTCGGGATTTTCAGGGACTGCGGCCTGAAAGGATTCGGGGGACTTGCGGCGCGGGGCAACTTCTACAAGTGCGGGGACGACACGGAGCTCCCGCATTACCTGAGCTTGAACCCGGTCTGTACGCCACGCCCCGATTTTCACCGGTATGATTATTTCGGCTCCCTCGTTTTCGAATGACCCGGGAGCGCGACACCCGCCTATTTCACGATCTTCAGCCGCAGGTCGAGCTTCTGGTTGACAGGGGCCGATACGGCGCTGTTTCCCGGGAGCCCGTACGCGAGGTTTTCGGTATACTGGCTCTGCACCGAGGACAGGCGGCACCCATGCTTCACGCCCGCGCCTGAAGCGGCGTAGGTCCCCATCCATACGACGAGGTTGTCGGTCCCGTTGTATTCGAACGGCGCGGCAAGTGGGATTTCGATCCAGTCGCCGGCGATGAGCCCCGCTGGCACCGACACCGTGCCGTTGACCGCGGAGTGCTGTGCGATGAAGTTGTCGGACGGCGTGGTTACGAGCCTCGTGCCGCTGCTGTGGCCGATGATGAGCCTGAACCGGTCGTATGAGGCAGCGGTAGAGGCCGCGTCATTGAGGCGGCAGTAGACCGAGGTGATCGTGCCCGACGCGCCGAGCTCGCTCGCATGATAGAGGCCCATGATCCCGCTCAGGGTGGTGTTGAATATCTTGGTCGAGCTTTCTGTGCTGTCGCTGATCACGTCCAGGGTGCCGCCGTGAAAACGGAGTTTTATATGGTATACGCAAGTGTCGACAGTCCCTATGGTTGTAGTCGCACCATTTGCCCATACACGCGCTCCAGTACGAGCAGATACCCGCAAATTTTCGAAGGCGGTACCGGATGTTGTAGCGACCTCAAGGATCAGGTTGTCGTTACCATTGTAAATGAATGTATCATCAGGAATAGGAACCCAGAACCAATCTCCTGCAGGGATGTCGCCCGGTACGGTGAAGGTGACGCTGTCGGCGGCAGTGACGGCCGTGTCAGAATAGTTGCTTGAGAATGTCTCGTTCAGTGTATTTACTGTTGCGTGTGAAAACTTCAGCGTGTAGGTAAAGCTCCCGGCGGATGAAACGGTATTTAGCTGGAAAGCGATTCCGGTTATTGATCCGGACCCGTTTATATCTGATGCAAGGTAGAGGTTTTGCGTTCTCAATGGAGCGGAACTTGAAAACGGCCAGGAGTTGTTGCTGGTCCCGCCATAGTTTTGCGTGTTCTCCCCGCCGCTGAACACAAACTGCATCCATGGATGTGAACCGTCTGGTGTGGACGAGGTTGTCGTATTGTACTCGGCGACGCCGGGGCTGTTGTCCGGAGCAGTCGACAGCGCCCTGCGGCTTGTGCCGGGAGCATTGGTTGTCATTATGTTCGCGGAGCACCCGGAGGTCTTTTCAAAGTCGACGACCAGGTTTTCGACCCCGTTGTAGTAGAAGGGCGTATCCAGCGGGATGTCGATCCATGATCCGGCATCCGATATGGGGACCTCGATGGTCTTGTTGTCCAGAATCGTTATTTCGGCGCCCTGTCCAATCTGCACATTGTTAGCCCAGGTGTTGGTCAGCGCGGTCAGGCTGGTGTGCCCCATTTTAATGGTCACGTTCGGGCAGTATCTGTCGGTCGTCGTCGCAGATGACAGCTGAAGCCGGATAGCGGTGATAAGTCCGTTTCCGCTGATCTCGTCGGATGTATACAGGTACTGGGCTTTGACATCGGTCCCTCCCCAAAACGGCGACGCGTTGCCGGAGCCGGCCGCATCTTCGAACAGCCTGGTAAACGTGCCTGCTGGCGAGTCGGTGATGGATGAACCACCTCCGTTGCCGTTTCCGTCATCGCAGCTGTTGATGACGATCGCCGGAACAAAAATCAGAAGCATGAACAGGAATATTTTTTTCATGGGTATCCTCGCCGGTCATGAGTTGAAATATAACCGCCGTTATTAAATTATTGAAACACGGCGCAGGTCAATAATTATTTTTTTGGCCTGTCATAAAGCTGCGGATGCATCAGCTCCTTTGCCTGAAGCGGAAATAAAGCGGAGGGAGCAGGGCTATCCAGACGAGCAGGAGCGGCCATAACTCCCCGGCGGGAAGATTGTGCATCTCAAGAAAAAACCCGAGCGGTTTCTTCGAGTAAAGGACCGTCATGCAGAACTCGAAGGTTTCGGTCATGACGAGCCATGTTATCCCCCCGAAAACCGCATCCCTCGAGGATGCCGGGGGATTCCTTTTGAGCATGAGCCAGGCCACGGCTCCGATGAGGACGATTCCGGTCAAGACCGAAATCCGGTGCGCCCATTCCCTTTCCATCAGGGGCGCATAGGTCATCTCGCGCAGCGCCGCGTTTACAAATGCTGTCGCAAGCAGGGGTATCCACATGAGCATGTATTTGAGCATGGTCTGCCTCGCGTGTGGTTTATGATATGATTAAACATGAAATCCCGCAGATGTCAAAGATAAAATGATTTGCATGTATGCCTGTGCCGAGCGCCTTATTGGTTTGACATACGGATTGGAAGCTGTATCATTGATGGAGATTCTCTGCAGAAATATCATTATTTACGGCCCTGCGGGGCGGGGGGATTACTGATATGAAAAAATACTCATTGATGCCGATCGCTGCCTGCGCCGCTGCCATTCTGGGCGCCTGTATCGCGGTCGCCGAAAATGCGCAGCCCGATTATTCGGTGATCAACAGGGAAAAAAACAATGTGGCCGTCGCATCCGGAAAAACGGCGGTCGAGAACGCCGCGTACGGCTTTACCATGACTGTCCCGATACCCTGCGTGGAGGACCGGAGCGGCAGTGCGAGCCTGATTTCACTTTCGTGCGGCGGAGACGCGCTGCTGGTTTCGGTGTACCTGGACACCATGGCCCCGACGGTAACGGGCCCGGGCCCGGCCAGGGACAGTCTGGTGCAGCAGCTTTCAGGGAACGATTCGGTGAAGAAGATTTCGGAGCGTGAGTTCATCGGGTCCGGGGGGCCGGTAATCGGGCTCAGGTATGAAAATGCGGCTCCCGAAACTACCCAGGTGATGGAGTTCTACCTGGCCGCGTTCCCGAAGAAGAACACCCTGGTGACCGTGAGCTTCGTGTATGACGCCGGCTCGGACCTTGCGACGATCAATCGCGTGATCCAGGACACGGTGAATTCGGTAGCATTAAAAATTTAAATATTCTTGACGAATCTATTGGTATTCGTTATATTAGACCAAAATACATAAATAGTCGAAAAGACTAATATTCAATGAACGAAGAAAAGGACAATATAATCAGGGAGGCCATCCTCGACGCGGCCGGAATTCTTTTTCAGAAATGGGGCCTGAACAAGACCACCATGGAAGACATCGCGAAAGCGGCAGGAAAGGGGAAGAGCACCATTTATTATTATTACAAGAGCAAAGAAGATATCTTCATGGATTTCGCGGCACGATTGATTGAATCATTGATACGGAAAGCGAAAGACCAGGTCGACAATAAAAAGACGGCCCAGGAGAAATTGAAAGTATATCTGCTGACAATTTTTGAAGAGTTGAAGAATACGTCCAGCCTTTATGAAATAGTTCGGGGGGAACTTGTCGGGAACAATCAGGTAATCAATCAGATTCGCACCAGTCTTGACACGCAAGAGATCGAAATGATAAATGATATTCTTTCTTACGGAATAAAAAACAATGAATTCATCCACTATAGCCCAAAGGACGTTCTTACCATGTCTTCAATCGTAGTCAGCGCTATCCGGGGCCTGCATATGGATCTGTTCCTGGAAAAGAAAATCATGGCAACCGACAAACTGGACCTTCTTATAGAGATTTTTTTGAGAGGCATAAGAAAATGATTTTTTTTGGTCATAATTCGACCATAAAACGTTAATATTCTAAACGTATTGAGGAAGAACATGAAAAGCAATACTCATAAAATAACCATAACCGCAGCCATTATTGTTTTGGCGTTGACAACCGGGTGCAGCAGGCCGGCCGGCCAGCATGATGGCGCCGGGCCGATTCCGGTGAAAGTCCAGGAAGTAACACATACCGACAGTGTACGCGAACTCGCCTATTGCGGCACCATTGAAGAATCGAAATCGATCCCGATGAGTTTCTCAACGGTTGGAACTGTGCGTGACGTGCTGGTAAACGAGGGGGACCGCGTAAGGAAAGGACAGCTCCTGGCTACCCTGAACAACGAAAGCTTCCTGAATGCCTATAATATGGCTCTGGCGACACAGAAACAGGCGGAGGACGCATACCGGCGGCTAAAGACCATTTACGACAACGGGAATCTTCCTGAGATCAAGCTTGTAGAGGTGGAGACAGGCATGGAGAAAGCAAGGGCCGCAGCCGCCATTGCGAAGGAGAATGCTGACGACTGCAGTCTGTACGCCATTGAGGACGGGATTGTCGGGAAGCGCGGGATCGAACCGGGAATGAATACGGTGCCGGGATTGTCGGCGATAACGATAGTGATAATAGATTCCGTATACGCGAAGATCGCCGTTCCCGAGAATGAAATCGGGGACATTCAGAAGGGAGAATCTGTCACCGTGACAGTACCCGCCCTTAATAACGCAAAATATACGGGCGCGGTCCATGAGATTGGCGTCGTCGCCGATATGCTTTCCCATACTTATAAAGCAAAGGTAAGAATATCGAACCGGGACGGCAGGCTGAAGCCAGGCATGCTGTGCAATGCGGTTATGCGTAAAAAGCACCGGCGCTCAGCGGTGGTCATTCCGAGCGAATCGGTCCTCATGGATGAAGATGGAAAAGCCTATGTCTACAAGGTCAATATGATCAATGAGGAAGCGGTGAAACAGCATGTGGAAATCTGCGGTCTTTCGGGTAGCGGCATCGCGGTTAGCGGCGGCATTAAACTTCATGATTATATAGTAGTCTCGGGCCAGCACAAATTGACTGAACGATCGGATATACGAATTGTGAAGGACTAAACTGAAGTGATAATCAAGTTCTCCGCGTATAGATTGAATTTTAGAAGATGTAAATAAAGAGATGGGCGATGAAAGAGAAGATAAATCCTATTGTATGGGCAATAAAAAATAAACAGATCACGCTGTTCATAATCAGCATGCTGCTCCTGTTCGGCCTGTATTCGCTGTTTGAAATGCCGCGGCAGGAGTTTCCTGAATTCACCATCCGTCAGGGTCTGGTGATCGGGTTCTTCCCAGGTGCGTCATCGGGACAGGTCGAGTCTCAGCTCACATCAAAGGTCGAAGAATATCTGTTCAGTTTCAAGGAGGTCAACCGGAGGAAGACCTATTCGATTTCAAGGGAAGGCATAATGATCGTGTTCGTCGAGGTGGTTGATGATATCGACCGTACGCGGACCGATGCGTTCTGGGTCAAGCTCCGTCATGGACTGAACGAGCTCAAGCAGCAGCTCCCGCCCGAAGTGATCGCGCTGGCGGCGAACAGCGATTTCGGCGACACATCGGCTATTCTGCTCACAATAAGCTCTGATGTCCGCTCATACAAGGAACTCGAGGAATATATGAAAAGCCTTGAGATCGAGTTGAGAAAGATCGAAGCCGTATCGAATATACGCGAGTTCGGACTCCAGAGAGAACAGATCGGCATTTATATCGATGATTCGAAACTCGCATCGTACGGGATAAAACCCCTGTCGCTTCTTGCTGCCCTGAAGACAGAGGGATCGGTGACTTATGCCGGCGAGCTTGATACCGGTAAACTGATCATGCCGATCCATGTGCCGCCGCGATACAACACCGAAGAGGACATAGCCCGGCAGATCGTATATGCCGACCCGCTCGGAAACATAATCAGGCTCAGGGACGTAGCCGAAATCAGGCGCGAATACGCTGACCCGGATTCATTTATCAGGGTCAACGGAAATAAAAGCCTTTTGCTGTCGCTTGAAATGCATTACGGTAACAACATCGTCAACTTCGGGAAAGACGTTGACCGGGTCCTGGCCGGTTTTTCGAATAGCATGCCCTCTGACGTCAAAGTCGGTAAAATCGCCGACATGCCGAGGGTCGTGGACAAGTCAATAACCGAGTTCCTGATTGAGTTTTTTGTCGCCATTGTCGCAGTCATCCTTGTAACGATGGTGCTGCTCCCGAAAAGGATCGCCGGCATAGCCGCAGTTACGATACCCCTCTCGATTCTGATTACCCTTGGTATCCTGCATTTGATGAATGTCGAGCTGCATACGGTTTCACTGGCGGCGCTTATCGTGGTGCTCGGCATGGTCGTGGACAATTCCATAGTCATCATAGACAACCATGTAGAAAAGCTCGACCAGGGCCTGAATCCATGGGATGCGGCACGAAAAAGCGCGTCAGAGTTGTTTGTCCCTGTATTGACAGCAACACTTTCGATAATAGCAGCATTTCTTCCTCTCGTGTTTTTTATGACAGGTCTGGCAAAGGATATGTTCAAGACATTTTCAATTACCGTTGCGGTTACTCTCATGGTATCGTTGATCGTCGCGGTCTTCATTGTCCCCATGATGAATTATACCCTGATCAGGAAAGGGCTGAAGCATGACTCTGCAGAAAACCGGCGTTCGTTCCTGGATCGGATGCAGACTGTTTATGATGGGACACTCAAGCAGGCATTCAACACGCCGAAAACCACGATTGCGATCGGAATTATTTCGGTTATTGCAGGGTTGCTGCTCGCTGTTTCTATCTCACGTGAGCTGTTTCCCAAGGTGACCCGGAACCAGTTTGCGATAGAGGTGTACATGCCGGTCGGCGGTTCGATTGATGAAACGGAGAAGGCCGTGCTCCGGATTGAGGACCTGTTGAAAAAAGACAAACGGGTGGTGACAGTGGCGTCGTTCGTTGGCACCGGATCACCGCGCTTTCACACGGTCTACGCGCCGAATATGCCTTCGAAGAACTATGCACAGTTCATCGTGAACACGATCTCGAATGAGGCTACCGAGGAGATATTGAGGGAGTACGACAAAAAATACGGAAATTTCATTCCCGGCGCATACGTTAAATGGAAACAGCTTGAAATCAGTCTCTCTTCTTCGCCGATCGAGGTGAGAATATCCGGTGATAATGTCGAGGATTTGAAAAAGGTCGGCGCATCGATTTCCGGCATTATGAATAAAGTGGACGGCTTCAGATGGGTGCACGATGATTACGAACAACCGCTGCAGGGAGTCCTGGTGGATGTAAGGAAAGACGATCTGAACCGGCTTGGATTGACCAAGACCTTCCTCGCCTATTCACTGGCAGCCGGCTTCAAGGGGCTGCCTCTGTCGACAGTATGGGAGGGGGATCACCGGGTCGATATCGTCCTTCGAACCGACAGGAAGGGAAAACCAAAATACCAGAATATCCTCAACCAGTATGTATCCGCTCCGATGGCCTTCACCAACATCCCCCTGCGGCAGGTTGCAGAAATCCGCCCTGAATGGACCGAGGGCCAAATCGTCAGGCGCAACGGCGTGCGGACTCTTACCGTCAAGGGAGAGGTGCACATCGGCAGAAACGCCTCGGATATACTGGAAAAAATTGTGCCGGAAATTGAAAAGCTGGATTTGCCGGCCGGGGTGAATCTCGAGTATGGCGGGGATTACGAAGGCGAACGGGAAAATTATCCCAGATTGGCATACTCGCTGCTGACCGGTGTTATAGTCATGTTCGTGATCCTTCTTTTTCAGTTTAAAAAAATGAAATTATCGTTACTGATCCTGACCACCATGCCGCTCTGTGTCCTGGGTGCCGTGACTGGGCTTCTGGTTGCCGGGTATCCATTCGGTTTCACCTCTTTTCTCGGGCTGATAAGCCTCAGCGGTATCGTTGTCAGAAACGGCATCATTCTCGTTGATTATGGGGAATCACTCATCAGCCGGCATAATATGACGGTCAGGGAGGCCGCTCTTCTGGCCGGCAAAAGAAGGATGCGCCCGATATTTCTCACGTCGGCGGCGGCCGCAGTGGGAGTCGTTCCCATGATGATGAGCCGCTCGCCGTTGTGGGGTCCGCTCGGGGCCGTTATCTGCTTCGGAATGCTGTTTTCCATGGTCCTGACACTGTATGTTCTGCCGGTGCTTTATATGTATATCCATAAATCGGATGATGTTCTTCAGCCGGAATGAGTTACTGCGAGGTATCCTCCCGTCATATCGTTGGACGGATATCTCCTGCGACCTGGTATTTCAAGAGAGAGATTATAATTATGAAAAAAAAATTATATTGTTTTGCAATATTGGCTCTGACCTCACTGAGCTCCGTCTTTTCACAGAGCCTGCTGACTCTGGACGAATGCAAAAAGCTCGCGCTCGCCAACAACTACGCGATGAAAAACAGCGATCTCGAAATCGAGGAGTCCAGGAAGCTGAAAAACTCCGCGATCGCAAAATATTTCCCTAAGCTCAGCGCCGGCGCGTTCGCGTTCGCCGCAAATGAAAATCTGCTGGAGAAATCGATCGAGCTGCCGGGACAGTTCGCAGCATTGATGCCGGGCGGACTTACTTTCGGAATGCTCGAGAAGGGCAACGTGAGCTACGTGAATCTCGTGCAGCCCGTGTATGCGGGAGGAAGAATCTATTTCGGCAATCAACTCGCTTCGCTGGGCGTCGAGGCAGGCAGATTCAGGCGCAAGCTTTCCGAGAACGATATGGTTCTTAAAACCGAGGAACAGTACTGGCGGATCGTATGCTTAAACAGAAAGGCGGTCACGATCTCGAAATACGGGGAATTGCTGGATGCCCTGCTGCGCCAGGTAGAGGACGCCAACAGGGCCGGGATCGTCATGAAAAACGACGTGCTCAGAGTCAGGCAAAAGAAGAGCGAAATGCTGCTCAATAAATCGAAACTTGAAAACGGAAAAACGATCGCGACAATGGCTTTCTGCCAGTTCATGGGCATATCGTACGATTCGAATATCGTTTTCGACGGCGATATTCAGGATGTCGACCCTGAATCGCTGTATGTGGACCCTGTGCAGGCGCTCGGCGGCAGGCCTGAATACATTCTCCTGAAAAAATCGGTCGAGGCCGAGAAGCTCAAGGCAAAAATGAAGATGGGCGAATTTCTGCCTCAGGTGGGGGTAGGGGTTAGCGCAATGTATTACGGATTCGATGATGACAAGAACCGATTCAACGGCGTGCTATACGGTCAGGTCAGTGTCCCGATCTCGGACTGGTGGGGCGGCGCGTATGAGCTAAAAGGCCAATCTATCAGGAAGACTATTGCAGAAAATAATCTTAAAGATAAAACCGATCTCCTTTTGCTCCAGATGGAGAAGGCATGGCAGGACCTGAACGACGCCTATAAGCAGGTTGCCCTGGCTGAAGATTCCATGCGCCAGGCCGATGAAAACCAGAAAGTGACCGCTGACAGCTATTATAACGGCCTGGTCAATCTTTCCGATATGCTCGAGGCTCAGGCGGTTTTACAGGAGGCCCGAGACGGGATTATCGAGGCCAAAGTCAATTACCGTCTAAAACAGATCTATTATATGCAGGCGACAGGGAGGTAATTTCCTGATGTATATTAAACTAATTAACCGGTTAATTAAACACTTGACATATTGATTAACCGGTTAATCAATGACCTGACCGAAGAAAACAATGATGGAAATGCCGATGAATCGCAAAATAAAACAATACCATGAATTGCTTTTACGGCCTAAAAATGTATCATTATTCCTAAGTATTATTACCGCGATGGTGATTCTGGCCCATTTCTTTCATCTGTTCATGTATTATGGATATCACCATTATCTCGGGATTATTGATCTTAATCATGAACAAAACATTCCTACGCTCTATTCGGCGTTTTTGCTGCTGTTCTGCGGCGGTCTTCTTTACGTGATTTCGATAAGAAAGCTCAGGTACAATGAGAAGCATCGGGTTTTGTGGCTCATCCTGTGCTTCATTTTCGTGTTTCTGGCCTTTGACGAATATTTCAGGATACACGACAGCCTCAGGGAGCCTGTCAGAAATTTGCTCGAAATCGGGAAGGGGAGTGTTTTTTATTTCGCATGGGTTTTGCCGTATGGCATACTGCTTATCATCTTCGGCGCGGCGTACATCGGTTTCCTGAGAGACCTTCCCGGGAATTACAGGAATCTTTTTTTTATATCGGGAGTGATTTATGTTACCGGGGCGCTGGTCTTTGAAATGCTCGGCGCCACCAGGGCCGGGCTTTACCCCAGGTCGGATTATCTCTATGCGTTCTGGACGACCATGGAGGAGATACTCGAGCTCGTGGGATTGATGATTTTTATCTACACGCTGATGAGTTATATTGCCGAATTCTATAACGGCACTCGCTTGATAATAAAAGGATTTAGCGTGCGGTTCCTGAAAGACTGAATCCGCAATGGGCTTCCTGCGGCTTTTCCAGGGCGGATTCATGAAGAACAGGACTTCCGCCGCACCGGTCACTGCTACGGCCACAGAAACTGCAGGGCCGCTATTGCCGCGATATTGACCGCGTTCCGCAGCATTGTCGAAGCGAGCATTATCCGCGTTCCCAGCCTTGTCCCGAATATACCGATGTAGTATGGCGTCGAATGCCTGAGCGCGAACACCACGCTCGATAGCACCTTTGCGGTAAGCAGCGTTATGATTGTCTGCTTGACCGTGAGCGCCCCGCCCGAGAGCAGGCTGCCGGCCATCGTGTACCCGGCGACATAGTGTCCGAAATACGCGGCCACGACGCCCACGCCCTCAATCGGCACCGGGAAAATGCGCGTGAGGAAGGTCATGCGGCCGGAAAGGGCCTCGAAAACCCCGGCCCCGAGAAGGATATAGGTGGCGAGCGTGACCGGGGCGGTTATCATGCCTATCCGCCTGATCGGTGGCAGGGTGTCCGATATGCTTTTCACGACAAGCCTGCGGCCCCTTAACGGTTCAGGCGCGGGGACGGCGCTGCCGGATGCGCCGCCGTCGCGGGGAAGCAGGAGCCTGCCTGCAGTGAGGACCATGATGGTCTGGATGAACCTGAGGGCCAGGAGCAGGCAGAACATGAGCGCCCCGGTTTCGCCCAGCAGGGAAACCATGGCCGGGAGCATGGAGCGCATCTCCATGACCATTACCGGGAACGCGTTGGCGAGCACCGCGATCATGAGCTCGCGCCCGGTTATCTCCTTTTTATCGTACAGGCCCCTGAGCATGGCGTTCGCAGCGGACGGGGATCCGAAAGAGGTGACGAAGGTCACGGCCACCGGCTCCTTGAGGCGGCCGAAGCGCACGAGCGGCCGGGCTATCCATGATATGCGCCTGATCATGCCGCTGTTCTGGAGAAGCGACATGACGAATATGCCCATGGCCATAACCGGCACCGCCATGAGCAGATATTTTGCGGTGGACGCGAGCGCCTTGACGATTATGTCGGCGGTCATGGTCTTTGCCTCCCGTCCGGAAAGGGCTGCGTTCCGTGCACCTGAATGTATTTCTGCACCGCCTGCTCGATGGTGGGAAAGAAGTTATCGACGCCCAGCCTGTTGAAGAGGCCGTACCGTTTCAGGCGGTCCTTTACCGGCCCCTTCATTTCGGCGAAGAAGATGTCCATGCCCGCCTTGTGCAGCACGGCGTCAAGATCGGCAAGCATGTCTGCGGCCGTGGTGTCGATATCGGTGATGGGCTCCGCGGTGACGACGACCCACCTGGTCGGCGTGGGCGCTCGCGATATCACGCGCAGCAGGTGGCTCCTGAATATCTCGGCATTGGCGAAAAACAGGGGCGCGTCCCAGCGAAAGAGCACCAGGCCGGGGATGAGCTTTGCCTCGGGATGACGGGATATGTCATGATAGCTGTTGAGCCCCTCGACATGCCCGAGCACCGCGTCGTAGGGCTGCCATGCGCGCCAGATGAACGCGAGGAACGCCAGGGCCACGGCGATGAATATCCCCTGGATGACGCCGAGCAGTACCACGCCGAGAAAACACGCGACCGAGAACACGAACTCGTCGCGGCGGAGCCTGTACAGCCGCAGGACGCCGCGGATGTCGATCAGGCTGATGCATGATGCGATCACTATTGCCCCGAGGGCCGCAAAGGGCAGGTTGCGCAGCAGCCCGGGAGCGAAGATCAGCAGGAATGCGATACATGCGGCGCCGACAACGCCGGCGACCTGTGTCTTCGCGCCGGCGGATTCGGCGACAGGGGTGCGCGAAGAGCTGCTGGTCACGGGAAATCCCTGGAAAAGTCCGGCGGCAATATTGGCCGCTCCCAGGGCGATGATTTCCTGGTTGCTGTCGACTTCGGCTCCGGTCCGGTGCGCGTAGGTCCGGGACAGGGCGCTCATATCGGCGAAAGACACCAGCGCGACGGCGACCGCGGCGGCGCACAGGCTGACGAATTCGTCCCAGGAAACGGCCGGGACCGTGAACCGGGGAAGCCCCTGCGGCAGGGCGCCGATCACCGGTAATCCGGTCGATGCAGTCGAATCCATCAGCGTGACCGCTATCGTTGCGCCCGCGACGGCGATCAGCACGCCCGGTATCCGGGGCGTCAGGCGTTTGAATCCGATAATGACCGCCAGGCATGACAACCCTATGACGCAGGCCGTCGAGTTGATTTTTCCGCCGGCGATGCCGAGTATAAGGCCGCGTGTTTCTTCCATGAAGCTGCTCCCGCTCACCGGGAAGCCCAGAATCTTCGGCGTCTGGCCGATCAGAACCGTGACCGCGATGCCGTTCATGTACCCGAGACGTATCGGGGCGGACAGAAGGTCGGTGATGAACCCGAACCGCGCCAGGCCGGCAAGCACGCACAGCGCGCCTGAAATAACGGCGAGCATGCCTGCAAGGGCGACGGCCCTGTCGGGGTCTCCGGCCGACAGCGGCAGAACGGTCGCGGCGATGATTCCGACCAGGCCGGAGTCCGGGCCCAGGACCAGAATGCGGCTGGGGCCGAAAACCGCGTACACGATAAGCGGAAAAATCGTGGCGTACAGGCCGTAAATCGCGGGCAGGCCCGAGGCCGAAGCGTAGCTCATGCCCACAGGCACGAGGATGGCGGTGAGCGCCAGCCCGGCCCCGATGTCGTGCAGTAGCCATCCGCGTTCGTAATCTTTCAGTGTATTGAGAACCGGGACCCATCGGCGCAGGCCGCGCCCGCGGGACCTGAAGGGCAGGGGATTGTTTTTCCGGATGTGCGTGTCGGTCACGATTCACCTCTAATTGACTACGGGAAAGATCGTCGGCCGGCAAATATCTGTCAATTAAGAAAAGGCTGAAACATCTGATGCATTGCCTGTGGGGATTCAGGCGGGAAGGACGTTAGCCTCACTCGAACCTTAGCGGGAACTTCTGAGGATCGTCGAGCGACTCAAGCTCAATGTCGCAATCGATGGTGTCCCAGCGAAGCTGGCCGGGAGATATAAGCCCGCCCTTTATCCCCAGTCCGCGCGTAAAACCGTTCCCGGGCCGGCAATTCCCGTAATCCGCCCCGACATAGAACCTGAGACGGAGAGGGACCGACCGTGAACCGGCAGAGAAGAAACTGTCGCTGCGGGAACGGCCCTGCGGGGATATTCGGGGCAGGATTCGGCATCGGAACTGCGGCGGCGCGACGCCATGTACCGCGATATGAAAAGATTGTGGCCGGTCATGCCGAGCCTGCTGGCCCTGTGGTTGTACGACGATTTGTCAAAGGATGAAAGCCCCTGCCACGATTTCATCGCGTCCCGGAACAGCATACGGTTCGCCCTCTGGGCCGGGTTGTCGGGATTGCGGGGCACGACGTACGAGCGGAGGAATGTTCTGTCATTGTAGCTGTAGAACACGACGCCGCCGATGCGGCCTTTCAGCGCGGTGAATGCGGGATTGAGAAAGACTTCAGCCATGGGGTTCGCTCCCGATAAGGTTTTCGGACGCCGGACATCCGTTCATTATATAGTCGCTTCAGCGGGCTTTTTGAGACAAAGTTTTTGCCGGTATACGGCCTTTTTTTACGCAAAAATTCGATGAAGGCGGGCACGGCAAAGCGGGGCAGGGGGATTGAAAAACATGCGGCAGGGAAATCAAAGGCGGGTATGCCCGATAGTGCTTGACCGCCGGGACCGGCGGCCTGAAGCTGTTTGCAGACAGCCGGGGTAACGCGCCGATCTTCGCAACACGATGCCTGGCGGCCGGGATCGCATGAAACGGGTCCGCCTGCCGGGGCTTCGCGCGCAGCGGCTGTCCGATATTGATCAGGCGGACTGGCGGGATGGAAGAAAAGTTCAAAGAGCTCCGGGACATGATCGCGATGAAGGACTGGAACGGGATTTTCAGGAGGCCGACCGGGAATATCGTCATACAGTTTGTCAGAAATCCGCTCGCGGGGCAGGCCGCTTTTTTTATCGATTACGTCATGCTGTTCGTTCTTACCGAGCTCGGGCTACATTACCTGGTCTCCGCCGGAATCGCCTTTATCGCCGGTTCGACGGCGAATTACTTCCTGTGTAAAAAAATCGTTTTCAACGCATACACGCCCCGGTACGGGAACATGTCAGAGTACGCTTTTTTCGTGATCATCGGCGTTATCGGACTCGGCCTCACCGAACTGCTTATGTGGCTGTTCACCGGGATAATCGGAACGCATTATATGCTTTCAAAAATCGTTTCGGCAGCGGTTGTCTCGCTCTGGAACTTCTTCGGGCGGCGGTTCTTCCTGTTCAATGATTATGACGCCCGTTGATGTTCATTCGCCGCTCTTCATGAAGTATTCAAGCTCCCATTCATCTTTATCTTCGTCTTCGATATGCTTCAGGATATATATGTTCCCGTCATCGGCCCTGATTTTGAAATACAGATGATCGGGCCCGTACCAGCGGTCCAGGATGTCAATCACGTCAAAGATGTTCGCGCCTATACTGAATCGCAACGGACGCTCGTTTGCCCTGTGCCCGGAGTAACATTCGACTTGAATTTTTATGTTGTTCGACATGATGACCTACACTGCTTTCCGACGGGATTTTTTCAATCGATAATCCGCCTCGAAAAGACCTGCCATGGGGATTGTTACGTTCATGTTAAATTTTATCTGTAAGTAGTATAATAAAAAATTTGAGTTGAACCCTGTTGCCGAGATCATACATGGTGAAGTTATATGACATTATTCATGTTTTCACTGGTCTCTTTGATACAATTTACGTGAATAGCTCTGTGACATTTATAATAATGTATTGCTGGGGAGTATTCAATTGTGTGAAAAAATATACCAGTGATGGATTCAAAAATGCCTCTCGGTTTCCCATCATTTACCCTGTTGCAGTTTCTTTTATAATCACCTCACGATAGTTACTCCTCTTTATTGTTATCCATTTACAAGATGCATAATATATGATAAATTATGAATAATTGTAAGTATCTTCTATGCTATAAAAAATATTACAATAATGTCTGATAAATTACAAAATATCTTGATTAATATACGGTCAAAATTATAAATGTTAACAATTATTAGTAAAAAAGGGGTTCATTTCCCCCTGTATGCTGGGTTGCTAAAATAATACATTATTCATTCAATTTAACTGCTGGAGGGTATCAGTGAACGTAACAAGATTATTTCCGGTCGTCATTGCCGGAGCCATGCTTTTCGCGGCCGCCGGCTGCAATGTGGACCCCTGGGCAAAGGGGAACGGGGTCACCGATAAAGTGACCATTACCAAGATAACCGAATTCGGAAAAGCACCTGACGGCGTGACGCCGCTGAAGGCGAACGTGGGCGCGGTCATGATGTCGCACAAGACCCATGCGGCACAGGGCCTCGATTGCGCCGCGTGTCACCATAAGCAACACAATCCCCAAAGGGAGAAAGTCTGCGCCAAATGCCATATCGGCGACAACGGGTATGAGAGAATGCACGGCCTGTGCCTCGACTGCCACATTGCGAAAAAGGACGGCCCGCAGAAGTGCATGGAATGCCATATGGCCGGGCAAGCGGCCGGTCATTGAGGTGAAGGGGTCTCGTCCACGATGAAAAGGGTTCTGGTGCTGGGCATCGGCAATATTCTGCAAAAAGACGACGGTATCGGCGTGCACATCGTGAACCACATCGCCGAAGCCGGGATGGAATTGCCCGGGGACGTTGAACTGGCCGACGGAGGCACTGCCGGCCATGATCTCATACCGCTGATGCAGGGACGCGACAAGATCATCATCGTCGACGCGCTCAGGGCCGATGACGAGCCCGGATCGGTGTACCGGTTCACGCCGGAACACCTGTCGGAACGAAAAGGCTCCTTTTCGCTTCATGATGTTGGAATAAAAGAAGTCATAGCTTCATTGAGGATATTAGGCGAGGTCCCTGAAATCGAAATAATCGGGATCGTGCCGGAAGACATCGGAACACTTGGTATAGGTATCAGCGATTCCGTACGTGAATCCATACCGAAGGCCGTGCGTGAAATATTCGACGCGGCGGCCTGTTAAAAATAAACAGGAGGACTATATGTCATTAAGCAGGCGGGAATTCCTGAAAATAATGGGCGGTACCTCGGCCGCTTTGGCGTTTCCGGGAGTTGTATTGCAGGGCTGTAAAAAGGCCCTGGAGAGGGTTTCTGAAAGGACCAACGTGATCTGGATCCAGGCGCAGTCCTGCTCGGGATGTTCGGTTTCACTGCTGAACAAGGTGGCGCCCGACGTGGCCGGCGTGATAACCGAGCATATTTCGCTCAATTTTCACCAGACGCTCATGAGCGGCACCGGACATGTTGCGGTGAGCGTACTGGAAGACGCGGTCAAGAAAAACAGGAAGGATTTCGTTCTCGTGGTCGAGGGATCGATACCCACCAGGGACGATCTGTACTGCACGATCGGCGAAATCGACGGCCGTCATGTGAGCGCCAGGGAATGGATCGAAAAGCTCGGCCAGAACGCGATTGCCGTTGTGGCTGTCGGGACCTGCGCCACGGGCGGAGGGATTCCCGGGGCCGAAGTAAGGGCCACGGGAGACAATCCGACAGGGGCCAAATCGCTGGCCTCGATCCTGCCCGACAGGCAGATCATCAATATCGGCGGGTGCCCGCCGCATCCCGACTGGATAGTCGGCACGCTGCTTCATGTATTGCTCAAGGGCGTTCCCAAGCTCGACGAGCAGAACAGGCCGGTCATGTATTATGGAAAGACCGTGCACGAGCAGTGCGAGCACCTGAATGAGTACAAGGAAGGCATATTCGCCAAACACTGGGGCGACGAGGGCTGCCTGTACAATCTCGGCTGCCTGGGTATGGACAGCGGGTGCGATATCCCCACCAGGAAATGGAACGACGGAATGAACACATGCACCGCCTGCGGCGCCGGATGCATCGGATGCACCGAGAACGTGTTTCCCGATTACGGCAAGCGCGGCATATTCAAGCATCTCACTGCAAGCGCGCAGGAGATAAAGAGTCTGCATCCCGAAACACGGGAAGTCGTATTGAAACTCAGAAATGGAGGCGCCATCAATGGCTAAAGTACTGCTTGATCCCATATCACGTATTGAGGGCCACCTCGCAATAGAATTGGACGTCCAGAACGGCAGGGTCGTTGACGCCAAATGCAAGGGCGATATGTACCGCGGTTTCGAGAACATTCTGCTGGGAAGAAATCCGGTTGACGCCAACCAGATCACCCAGAGGATATGCGGCGTGTGCCCGATATCCCACGGCCTTGCGTCGAGCAAGTGCCTTGACGCGGCTTTCGGCATCAAACCGAACAAAAACGGAAGGCTGCTGAGGAACCTCGTGCTCGCGGCGAACTACCTGCAGTCTCATATCCTGCATTTCTATCATCTTGCGGCCCTGGACTTCGTGGATATCACTGCGATACTGGGCTACAAGGGACGCGATCCGAAGCTGGCCAACCTGAAAGACTGGGCCAGGGACGAGCTTTCCAGGAAGAAAGACAGGGCCGACGCGATCACCGCGGTCGCGCCGTTCCTTCCCCGCTATGAAGGAAAAGACTTCTACATAAAAGACCAGGACCTCAACATCGAGGCGATTTCCGGATACGTCAAGGCTCTTGAAATCCGCATGAAAGCGCACAAGATGGTCGCCCTTTTCGGCGGCAGGGCTCCCCATGCGATCGGTCTGGTTCCGGGCGGCGTGACCCAGGTCCCCACACGGGAAAAAATCAACGAATATCGCAGCCTGCTCGAAGAGGTCGAGGAATTCGTGAACGATGTATATGCGAACCACGTGATTGCGGTCGCGAAGGCCTTTCCCGAATACTTCAAGCTCGGCAAGTTCAACAATTTCCTGGCCTATGGTCTCATGGACAAGGACGAAGACCAGAAAGACTTCCTGTTCGAGCGCGGCGCCTTCTACGATGGAAAAGTGCAGAAGCTCGATACCGGCCTGATCAGGGAGAATGTGGCGTACGCCCGCTACCAGTCAGGTTCGAACCTGCACCCATACCAGGGGCAGACCGTGGCGAATCCAAACAAGCCTGGCGCATACACCTGGCTCAAGGCACCGCGTTATAACGGCAAGGCCATGGAAGTCGGACCGCTGGCCCGCGTCGCCATCGCGTATCTGTCGGGAAATCAGGCCGTCAAGTCGGAGCTCGATGCGATACTGGCGATTTTCAAAGCTGAAGTGCCCGCCGCGTTCTCGGTGCTTGGCCGTCACGCTTCACGCGTCATAGAATGCAAGCTGCTCGCGCAGCACGCCTACGAGATGCTCGACGATCTTGAAAAGGGCGGAGAGCCCAGATCGACCTACAGCATCCCGGAATCGGGCGAGGGCGAAGGCCTCGTCGAGGCCCCGCGCGGCGCCCTTGGTCACTGGATCGTGGTCAAGAACAGGGTGATCGCCAACTATCAGGCGGTCGTTCCGACGACCTGGTACTGCGGCCCCAGGGACGACAGCGGAGTCAGGGGACCGGTCGAAGAAGCCCTTATCGGCACACCGATATCGGACGTCAACAACCCGATCGAGGCCGCGCGCGTGGTCAGGTCTTTCGACCCGTGCATCGCCTGCGCCGTACATGTCATGGAAGGCGACAGGGATATCTCAAAATTCAGGGTCTGTTAGATTTGATGATAGAATAAGGAGGGCCGCTTGAGGCCCCCCTGAATCCCCCGGAGGGGGACTTTAAAAATCAGAATTATTGAAGCTGAGCCCCCTCTCGGGGGGGTTGGGGGGGGATGAAAATCCCCCTTTTTTTATTCTTCCTTTTCGGTTTCTGCGCGGGTCAGGGTAAGCTGGCCGTTCTTCACGTTTTTGATCGAGGAAAGCTTGTCGGCGATCGCCTTTACCTCGCGGGTCTTGCCCTTGAGGATCAGCACTTCGAGGCAGTTATGCTCGTCGAGGTGGATATGGGTCGTCGAAACGATGTTCTTGTAGCTGTGGTGCTGGAGGTCGTTGAGCTTGTCGGCAAGCTCGCTGGCGTGATGGTTGTACACGAGGCTCAGGGTGCCGATCGATTCGGCCTCGGGATCGGAGATGTCTTCGTCGACCAGCATCGAGCGTATGAGATCGCGGATCGCTTCAGAGCGGTTGACATATCCCTTCTTTGCTATCAGTGCGTCGAATTTATCAAGAAGCTTGTCATCGATTGAAACGCCGAACCGAACGATATTTTGCATGGCTGTCCTCATTGAATCTGTTTTAGAAAGTTAAAAACACATAAGGGATAAATATCAACCAATAAAATGGTGCGTGAATATTTAATTAATTATATAGGCTAATTTTTTTTAATTTGTATATAAAATCTTCTTGATATATTATGACATATTAATAAAATTCATACGAACGGTTGTTGTTACTTCTTTTTCATTTCCTCAAACAGAAGAATTCAAGTCCTTTATTACTGTGAATATTATAATTATTATAATATTAAGATAGTGAATAAATTCACAATTTATTCTGGATAAAATTATGATTTATTATAATGATAGCATTTAAAGAATAATAAATAGCATATATTAACATTATTAATAAATATAATAACACATAATGAATAAATATGAATAATATATGATAAAAATCTATAAAATTTCAATAACATTTTTATTTTTCTTGATAAATATTTCATAGCTTTATAAGCATTATATATATGAGCTATATAAAAAATTTATTTATATAGGTAAAACAAAAGATTGAACATCTTAAATTAAACGAGGGATTATGGGTAAAGAAGCAGACACTGTTGTAAAAAAGGCAGTGAAGAATCACGGCGGTGACGCTACCTGTCTTCTTGACATCATCCGTGATGTCCAGGATGCAATGGGATGCGTTTCCGACGAGGCGGTTCTTCAGATTGCCAGACAGCTCGGCATTTCCACTACCGACGTCGAAGGTGTGGTGACTTTCTACCACTTTTTCTCAAAAAAGCCGGTTGGTAAATATTCCGTTTACCTGAATAACAGCGCTGTCGCAGTGATGAAAGGGCGCGCCGCAGTTGCAAAGGCCTTTGAGCAGGGGGCCAGGTGCAAATTCGGCAGCGTCAGCTCCGACGGGGTTATCGGGCTTTTTGACACGTCATGTATCGGCATGAACGATCAGGAGCCGGCCGCGATCATCAACGGCGCGGTTTTCACCAACCTTACGCCCGAGAAGGCGAAGGACCTGGTCGAAGCCATGAAGGCCGGGAAAGACGTTAATAAAATGGTAAAAGACCTGGGCGACGGCCAGAACCAGTCTGCTCTGGTCAAATCCATGGTGAACAACAACATTCAGAAGAAAGGCCAGGTGCTTTTTGCGCCGTTTGAGGGCGGTTCGGCCCTTAAAAAGGCGGTCTCGATGAATCCGGCAGGAGTCATCGACGAAATGAAAAAGTCAAACCTTCGGGGTCGAGGCGGCGCAGGATTCCCCGCAGGAATGAAATGGTCTTTCTGCCGGGATGCCGCCGGGAAGAAAAAATACGTCATCTGCAACGCCGACGAAGGCGAACCCGGGACATTCAAGGACAGGGTGATACTCACCGAGCTGCCCCACATGCTTTTCGAGGGAATGGCCCTGGCGGGCTACGCCATCGGATCTGATGAAGGGATCCTGTACCTCAGGGCCGAATACGCTTATCTGAAAGACTATCTCGAGAACGTGCTCGCCGGACTTCGCAAGAAGAAAATGCTCGGCAAGGACGCCGGCGGCAAGAAAGGGTTCTCTTTCGATATATCGATCAAGCTCGGCGCGGGCGCGTATGTGTGCGGCGAGGAGTCGGCGCTCATCGAATCCGCCGAAGGCAAGAGGGGCGCGCCCCGGAACAGGCCGCCGTTTCCCGCGCAGTACGGCTACATGGGAAAACCGACGATCGTGAACAACGTCGAGACCTATTGCACAGCGACAAGAATTATCCTCGAGGGCGGCGAATGGTACGCGAAAATGGGGACCGCGCAGTCCAAAGGGACAAAGCTCCTCAGCGTGTCGGGCGATTGTAAAAAGCCCGGTATCTACGAGGTCGAATTCGGAATGACCATCCAGACCCTTCTCGAGGAGTGCGACGGCCGTCCGGCGGTCGCGGTTCAGGTGGGCGGACCGTCGGGCAACTGCGTCGGCAAGAAGGACTTCGGGCGAAGGATATGCTTCGACGACCTGGCCACGGGCGGCTCCATTATCGTGATCGGCTCCAATACCGACTTGCTCGAAGTGGTCCATAATTTCATGGACTTTTTCGTGGAAGAATCGTGCGGATGGTGTGTTCCCTGCCGCGCGGGCAACGTCATCCTCAGGAACAAGCTCGAAAAGATCATGCACGGCAATGGGACCATGGCCGATCTCAAGGAGCTCGAGGACTGGTGCCTCATCGTGAAGAGCATGAGCAGGTGCGGCCTGGGGCAGACGTCTCCCAACCCGATTTACACCACGCTGAAAAACTTCCGGGAACTCTACGAGGCGAAAGTCAAGAAAGACGTTGAGTACTCAACCGAGTTCGACCTGGCCGCTGCGGTCGAGGATTCGTGCAAGTACGCCGGAAGAAAACCGCAATTGGGGGAACATTCATGAGCGATAAAATCACTTTTACTATAGACGGAAAAGAGTGCACCGGGAAAAAGGGCCAGACGATCGTCGAGGCCGCAAAGGAAAACGGGGTTTATATTCCGGTGCTCTGTCATTATGACGGGCTGAAACCGGCCGGGGCGTGCAGGATCTGCACCGTAAGGGTCGGCGGCCGGAATATGGCCGCATGCACGACGCCGATCGCGAACGACATTGTGGTCCAGAACAACATTCCCGAGCTCGAAGACATGCGCAAAGCTATCGTCGAAATGCTTTTCGTCGAGGGAAATCACATGTGCCCGACGTGCGAGAAGAGCGGCAACTGCGAATTGCAGGCCCTGGGATACAGGTATCTCATGATGGCTCCGCGGTTCCCGTATCTGTGGCCGACTAAGCAGGTCGACGCGTCGATACCGAAGCTCTACATCGACAGGAACAGGTGCATTCTCTGCCTCAGGTGCCACAGGGGCGTCACGACAAAGGACGGAAAGCACATTTTCGGGCCGGTCAAAAGGGGCGACAGGACGATGATCACGGCAGATCCCGAACTCGCGGCCGGGATGACCGACAAGCAGGCCCAGCAGGCAATGGACATCTGTCCGGTCGGCGCCCTGCTCAAGAAAGAAGTCGGGTTCGTCGTGCCGGTTGGAAAGCGTAAATACGACCAGAAGCCCATTGGCAGTGAAATTCAGGGAAATTGAGAGATGGATAGTAATGGAGGAAAATCATGAGTAAACCAGTAGTGGCGACGGCTTCCCTGGCGGGATGTTTCGGCTGCCATATGTCAATATTGGACATCGACGACAGGATTCTCCAGCTCATCGAGCTGGTGGAGTTCAACAAATCACCGGTGGACGACATCAAAAAGTTCACCAAGCAGTGCGACATCGGAATCATCGAGGGCGGGTGCTGCAACAGCGAAAACGTGGAAAACCTCAAAGAGTTCAGGAAACACTGCAAGATTCTCATCTCGCTCGGCGAATGCGCGATCATGGGAGGCCTTCCCGCGATGCGCAACGGGATACCGGTCGAAGAGTGCCTCAAAGAGGCGTATCTTGACTGCCCGACGGTTGATGACAAGATCATCCCCAACGACGACGAGCTCCCGATGATCCTCGACAGGGTCTATCCCCTGCACGAGATCGTGAAGATCGACTATTACCTGCCGGGCTGCCCGCCGAGGGCCGACCTGATCTGGGAGGCGCTCGTGGCGCTGCTGACCGGCAAGGAGCTGAACCTGCCGTACGAAGTGGTCAAGTTTGATTAAAGAGGATAACAATTATGGCAAAAAAGATAACGATAGAACCAGTAACAAGGGTGGAGGGCCACGGCAAGGTGACCATCCATCTCGATGATTCGGGAAACGTATCGCAGTCCCGGCTCCATATCGTGGAGTTCCGCGGCTTCGAGCGTTTCGTGCAGGGACGGCC
Organism: Spirochaetota bacterium; assembly: GCA_022709405.1. Classification (GTDB taxonomy): domain Bacteria; phylum Spirochaetota; class UBA4802; order UBA4802; family UBA5550; genus JAKLIV01. Next base: position 79,033 of record JAKLIV010000002.1, on the reverse strand, counting down.
ATACTGGGAGGCCCCGGTGCTGGTGCAGCGCCTGTGCGGCATCTGCCCGGTCAGCCACCATCTCGCCGCCGCCAAGGCGCTTGACGTCATTGTCGGCGCGGGGACGGGCGATGGACTTACGCCCACCGGCGACAAGATGAGAAGGCTCATGCACCACGGGCAGATGTTCCAGTCGCATGCGCTGCATTTTTTCCATCTGGTTTCGCCCGACCTGCTTTTCGGGGCGGACGGAGACCCTGCGATCAGGAACGTGATCGGCGTGGCCCTGCAGCACAAGGATCTCGCGGTCCAGGGCGTCATGATGAGGAAATTCGGGCAGGAGATCATCCTGGCGACCGCCGGAAAGAAGATTCACGGGACCGGCGCGATCCCCGGCGGCATCAACAAGAACCTTTCGGTCCAGGAACGGGACAGCTTCCTCAAGGGCGCCGATCCGATGAACATCGACAAGATGATCGACTGGGCGCAGGGGGCTGTCGATTTCTTCAAGAGCTACCATGCGAAGAACGCCGACATGATCGACAATTTCGCGGTGTTCCCGTCCAGCCACCTGAGCCTCGTCCGCAAGGACGGAGCGCTCGACCTGTATCACGGCGTGCTCAGGGCGGTCGACGCCGACGGCAAAAAGATACTGAACGACGTAGATTACCAGGACTATCTTAAATATATCGGCGAAGAGGTGAGGAGCTGGAGCTACATGAAGTTCCCGTACCTCAAATCGATCGGGAAGAAGGACGGCTGGTATACCGTGGGCCCTCTGGCCCGCCTGAACACCGCGGACTTCATTCCCACGCCCCTGGCCCAGAAGGAGTTCGAGGTTTACAAAGCCTATACCAAGGGCAAGCCGAACCACATGTCGATGCACATGCACTGGGCGCGGCTCATCGAGCTGCTGCATTCGGCCGAGGTGATCAAGGAGCTCCTCAACGATCCGGATCTCCAGAAGAACGATCTCGTGAAAAAGGGAAAGAAGAGAAACGAGGGCGTCGGCCTTATCGAAGCGCCGCGCGGCACCCTGTTCCATCATTACAGAATAAACGACGATGACCAGATTGTCATGGCGAACCTCATCGTGTCGACCACGAACAACAACGAGCCCATGAACCGTGCGGTCGATTTCGTCGCGAAAAAGGTGTTTACAGGAAAACCCGAAATCACCGAGGGTATGATGAACAGGGTCGAGATGGCGATACGGGCCTATGACCCGTGCCTTAGCTGCGCTACTCATGCTCTCGGCAAGATGCCGCTCGAAGTGTCCCTGTACGGGGCGAAGGACGAGCTGCTCGACTGCAAGAGGAAATAGCGTGATGGGCAAAATAGTCGTATATGGCTATGGCAATCCGGGCCGTCAGGACGACGGCCTCGGACCGGCCATGGCGCGGAGGATCGGGGAATCGGGGATCTCCGGCGTGGAAACGGACAGCAACTACCAGCTGAACATCGAAGACGCCGCCTTTATAGCGGACGCAGACTGCGTTGTTTTCGTGGATGCGTCCCTTGCCGGCGACGGGCCGTTCGATTTCGTAGAAATCGGGCCCTCGGAGGAGATCACGTTTACGACCCATTCCGTATCGCCGCAGTCGGTGCTGGCGCTGTGCCAGGATCTTTTCGGCAGAAACGTACGGGCGTATCTCATGGGAATAAGGGGGTATGCCTGGGATTTCGCCGAGGGGTTGAGCCCGGATGCGGAGAAGAACCTGGACGCCGCGCATGACTATCTTCGCTCGTTCATAAACGACCTGTCTGCCGGGATCGACCCGGACAGGGCAATTACGTTGCACTGAAAAAAATTGAAGGAGATTTCCTATGGCTGATAAGATCATACTGATTATTGACGATGATCCGGACATCCTGGATTCGGTGACCGCGATATTGACGGCAAAGGGATTCAAGGCCATCACGTCGCTGAGCGGCAAGGAGGGCATCGAAAGCTTCAAGAAAAACAAGCCCGATCTGGTCCTATGCGACATGATGATGGAATCCGTGGACGAGGGGACCAAGGTCGCCCAGCAGATACGGAAAAAGGACGCCAAGGTCCCCATCTACCTGCTGAGCAGCATCGGGTCCGCCACGGCAATGAACGTGGAAATCGGAAAGCTCGGGTTTAACGGTGTTTTTCAGAAGCCGATTGATCCGGACAGCCTGGTTGCTGCGGTAAAGAAGGCGCTGACGAAGTAATAAGAGATTGAACGAGCCGCGGCGCTGTAGACGCACGCGCTGCGCGTCTACAGCGCCGCGGCTCGCAAGTATTCATTTTTTCTTCCCGTTCTCTTTGTCCAATATGGCGTAGTATTCTTCCCAGGTTGCCTCGATATCCTTGGCCTCGTTTTCATCGAGATGTTCAATCGCGAAACCGGCGTGAACAAGCACCTTGTCGTTGACCTTTATGTCGGGAACAAGTGAGATGTTCACGTCGGTTTTCACTCCCTTGGCCTCGGCAACAGCGTAGAATCCGTCTACCTGTATGATTTTCATGGGTACCGCAAGACACATGGTGGTCTCCTGTGATTTTTTCGTTTTAAATAATATACTCAAACCGGCGTCGAACCGGCAACTCAGCAAATCCTGGGCAACTGTTCGTCGATGAGCAGGGGCAGCATCCTCCTGCCCCCGATGGAAGTTCGCACCAGGGCCTTGCCCTGAAAATCCCCGATCATCTCGCCGATTATTGCGGCGTTTACGCCTTCGGGGCGGGATCTCATGAGCTCAATCGCGGCATCGGCTTTGCCGTTTTCAATAACGACCAGGACCTTGCCTTCGTTTGCCACGTACAGCGGGTCGAGGCCCAGTATCTCGCACGCGCCTCGAACCGGCTCCTTCACCGGAAGGTCGTCCTCGATGAGCATGGCTCCGAAATTTTTTCCCTGCACGATCTCGTTGAGCACCGAAGCCACGCCGCCCCTGGTCGGGTCCCGCATGAATTTCACGCTTTCAGGAAACGCCTCGGTCAATGACAAGATCAGGTGGTTCAGGTGCATGCAGTCGGATTCGAGCGGCGATGAAAACGAAAGGCTGTTCCGCTTCGCCATGACCGCCATGCCATGGTCGCCGATGGTCCCGTTGATGATTATTTTGTCGCCGGGAACGATTTCGGCCCTGCCTGCCGCTCCGGTGAACACCCCGATACCGGTGGTGTTGATGAATATTCTGTCGGCCTTGCCCCTGGGCACGACCTTGGTATCCCCGGTCACGATCTGCACTCCGGCAAGGTCGGCCTCGCGCTTCATTGAAGTCAGGATGGCCTCGAGCTCCTCGAAGTCGAGGCCCTCTTCGAGCACCAGCGCGCATGAAAGGTACATTGGCCGGGCGCCCATGACCGCAAGGTCGTTCACCGTGCCGTTGACGGCGAGCCTCCCGATGTCTCCGCCGGGAAAGAATATTGGCGTGATGGTGAACGTGTCGGTGGTGAAAGCGATTCTGGACGAGGGGATTTCGAGCACTGCCGAATCGTCGAGCTGGATCGAGGACGGCCCGAGCGTCTTCACGATGATCCGCGAGATCATCTCGTTCATCAGCTTGCCGCCGCTTCCGTGTCCCTGAAGTATCTTTGTCACGTTCATCTCCAGTATTTGTAGTACGCCGAACACGGCCCCTCTGATGACACCATGCAGGGGCCGACCGCGTTTTCGGGCGTGCACGCCTTTCCGAACAGCGGGCACTGGGTGGGGATGATGAGGCCGCGAAGAAGGTCGCCGCACCTGCATCCCCGGTGCTCCCTGGGCTCGGGGACCGAGACCGGAAATTTCTTTTCTGCATCGAAATCCGCGAATGCGTCCCTGATCGAGAGCCCGCTGCCTGGAATGAGGCCGATGCCGCGCCATGAAGCGTCGGATTCGAGGAACACATCGCGCATTACCTCGATCGCGCGGAGGTTGCCGGATGCATTGACCGCCCTGGTATAGGCGTTCTTTATCGTTATTTCATTGTTTTCAAGGAGATTCAGGAGAACCAGGACCCCGCCGATGAGGTCTCCGGCGTCGAACCCGGCGACAACTCCCGGCCTGCCGTGCTTTGCAGCGATGAAGCCCCATGCGTCTGCTCCAATGACGGCGCTCACGTGGCCGGGGATGATGAAACCGTCGATTTTCACCTCGTCGGCCGCGAGAAGGGCGTCAACCGCAGGCGGCGTGAGCTTGTTGCCGGACAGGATAGAAAAATTCGGCACATTGGTTTTTTTCGCCTCGAGAACAACCGCGGCTTCGGCCGGGGCGGTGGTTTCGAACCCGACGGAGAGGAACATGACCTCACGGCCGGGGTTCTGGCGCGCGATGTCGAGCGCGTTGACCGGCGAATACACTACCCTGACGTCCATACCGCCTGACTTCTCCTTCGCGAGTGAGCTGTATGATGAGGGGACCTTCACCATGTCGCCGAACGTGGCGATAATGACTCCGTGCTGCCTGCCGATTTCGATCGCGCGGTCAAGGTAATCGTTCGTGGTCACGCACACGGGGCATCCCGGGCCGTCGATGAGCGTGAGGCCTTCGGGGAATATGTTCTTCACTCCGGTGCGGAAGAACTCGGTGGTGTGGGTCCCGCATATTTCCATGACGCGCAGCTCGCGGTCAAGTCTCTTGTTTCTGAGGATGTCGGCCATCTTGCCGGTCAGTTGTTTTTCCATGTGTCACTCTATCTCTATGCTCGTTACGGTCATGTCCCTGCCCGAGAGAAGCTCGATGTCAAGGGACTCGCATTTTTCGCAGAAGAACTTCCAGTCTCCTTCGGGATAGGTTTTTTCGTAGCCGCACGCGCGGCATTTAAGAGTCACGGGGACCCGCTCGATGTTCAACACCGCCCTGTCGGCGATGGTGTCTTTGGAGAGCATGTCGAAATATGTCTGCGCCCAGTCGGGGATCACGTCGGAAAGCACCCCGATGCTCAGGTTGATTTCTTTTATGCATTTGGCGTTGTTTTTGTGGGCGTATTCGAGAACGATGTCGAGAATGCTGCCCATTATTGAAAGCTCGTGCACGTGACCTTCCAGAAAGACGGATGTTAACAAGCTTTTTTCAAGTATTGAAAAATGTCAATGATTACTGAGCAAGGACTGCTATATTTTTAAGGGGTTTGAAATCAGCCGGAATGAATGAAAATTAATCCTGAATGGGCAGAATAACAGAACCGGCGGGGGAGACCCGCCGGCTTATCGTGCTCATTGTGTTATTTAATCCAGAACCTGAATACTCCCCTGAAATCACCCGGAGACCCGCCGCCGGTCGTTTTCGTGCAGCCGGCATACTTCGCAGCGTTGGAAGTAGCCTGCACATAATTCACCGATGTCCCTGCGCCCGTAGTGGTCTGTATGACGAGGTTGTCGGCGCCGTTATATATAAATGGGGCGCTGAACGGGATTTCGATCCAGTCGCCGTCTTTCAGTCCGGCAGGCATGGAGAACGTTTTGTTGTATACCAGTGCGCCTCCGGATACATTGGTCTCATCTTCAGTGAGAAGTATATTCTGCGAAGTATGGGCCAGGGTCACGGTGAAATTCGGGTATTCAGTGGCTGTGTCTGTTCCTGATAATCTGAACGCGAGCCTGGTGATCGAGCCCGCAGTGCCGAGCTCCGACGCGCGGACAAGGAACTGATACCCGCCGGCTGAGCTGTTGAACACCGTCGGGTCATTCCCGTATGCGTCGATAACATCCATGGTGCCGCCCATGAACCGGAACTTGATGCCGGGAAGGTACTCGTCCCTGCTGCCTTCGGCTGCTCCGACAGCGCCGGTCAGGCGGGACCCGCCCCTTATTATTCCCTGCCGTGAAAGAACTGCGGAAGCATAGGTGACGCGGGTTTCAACGACGACGTTGTCTGTTCCATTGTAATAGAATGGTCCGTCCGTGAACGGAATCCAGACATACGAACCTTCAGTCATGCCGGCAGGTATCCGGAAGAAGGCTTCCTCGGCAACCGTGACCGGTGAGCCTGCATTGATATTGTCTGCAAATACGGTGGTGAGCTCGGACAGGTCGGTGTGGCCCATCCTGACGCTTATGATATAGGCGCACGATTCGGTTAAATCAGCGTTAAGCGAATAGGCGATCCCGGTTATGGGGCCGGACCCGTTGATGTCGCTCGCCAGGTATAATTGCTGCACTTTATTTGCTGGAGCAGTGGTAAATGGATAAATACATCCGTCGCTGCCGCCCTTGACGGCTATATTGTCGCCCCCGGAAAACCCGAATTTCGTGTGAGGAACATAGTTGCTGTAGTCTGATACAGTGTCCGGAGTGGTACTGTCCGCTGAGACCACAAATGACAGATATGAGGGCGATGCTTCCTCTATCACGACCTGCAGGCCTTGTGAGGGGGATTCGGTGCGCAGTATCTCGAAAACAAGATTGTCCACCCCGTTATAGTTGAATGGCGTGCTCAATGGTATTCTGAAATATTCCCCGGTGAGGCCTGCCGGCACTGTGATTGTCGCATCATCCAGGACCGTCACCGCTGATCCCCTTCCATAGATATTCGAGGTCATATTTGAACCATTGCCACCGAGTTCATCCCTGCTGGTATGCGCCATCCTTATGGTGGCATGAGGGAATACGGTTTTAGATGAGTCAGCAGCATATTTGAAGAAAATTGAGTTGATGTTGCCCGAGCCGGCGATATCGGACGCCCGGTAAAGCACCTGAAAATGGGTGAAATCATAAAAATTGTTAAATAATCCAAAGTTATTAACGGGTGTACCGCTTAAGGTTACTTCTTTCACAAATGTTCCCATGGACGGACTGTCCTTTCCGCCGCTGCCGCCGTCATCGCAAACAGTCATAGACAGAGCGGCGATAAACAATGGAACAAGGATTCTTGCTATTTTTTTCATAAAATCCCTCCCGGTCAAAAGGCTATTGTCTCTTATTTAGCGCATAGACTTATAATAAGTCAATAGAATTTTAACCACCGTGTCTTTTGTGTAATATGAAGATTTTTTCTTTAACATAATCGAATGATTGTTGACTTGCAATCAGGCACTATCATACTGTATTAATAAGAGAATTGACGTTACGGCATTATTTTTCGGCAAATACTGTCGGCTTCCCTGCATGCCGGAACATCCTGTGAAGCGAGGTGTTTCATGAATGGCGGATTCAGGGGTTCAATTGCTTTTTCCTTCTCCATCTTCATAATCCTGGCAGGGCGTTCATTGAGCCGGCAGCGGCTGGGATCAAGCCCAACTGCATCGCGGTATGGGGGTGCGATAAAATGATGAACACTACCGTCGGTGCGGGCGATGTTTTTTTGACTCACCTCCATAATGGGCATATAATACAGTATATATCCGTCAGGCAGACCCATGCCGCGCTTTTGAACGATGAACACGCCCGGGGGTGCACATGCAAGTCCATTGCCCAGATAATCCCGATCCATAAACTGTGAGCGAGGTGCAGATATGAGAAAGATAATCGTAGCATCATGCATTCTTGTCTCCCTTTCAGTGATTTCGGTATTGTATATCACGAAGAACCGCGAAAAGCTTCCCGCGCAGCAGGGTAAAAGTCCCTCAGGCGCGGCCATTAACATCCCCTTCGTGAAGAATATGGGACAGGCCCACGGGGATGTCGCGTTTTACACGGAGCTTAAAGGCGGCGCGCTCTTCGTGAAGCATGATGGCTCCCTCGTCTATTCCCTGGCGGGTGAGAAGCCGGGCGTCTTCACCTCGATCGTCGAGCGGCCGCGAAAATATACCTCCATTTCGGTTAAGGGCCGGGATCACGCGGATGTCAGGCTCAACTTTTTCAGGGGCAGAGACCGGAATAAATGGCGCAGCAATGTACCTGCCTTTAAATCCATATCGCTGGGCGAGCCCGCACCGGGCATAGATATGGAACTGGCATACAGGCCGGGCACCTTCGAGAAGATATTCAGGGTGGGGCCGTATATGCCGGACTGGTCCTGCTTTTCGGATGGGGTTTGATGCACCGCAGGATGATCAGGCGCGAAAGCGGTGATTAATTCGGAGAATCGGGCAAACAGTGAGGCATATCGGCGGCAAAAAATATGCGGCTGAAATCGATAATGTAATATTCAATAATAAATACACAGGGGCTGGAGAACCATTTTCTTCTTTAATACAAAAGCCCCATACCGGGAGGAATCAATGGAAATATCTGTGAGATTGGCAGCAGGACTGATGCTCATGTCAGGGCTTGTCTTCGCGGCCTGCGATAGCAGCGGAAGCAGCGACAGCGGCGATTCGACGCAGAACATCCCGCGCTTCGCCTATGCGGCGAACTATGACGACGATACCATCTCATGTTACACGGTCGACGCCGGCACCGGCCGGTTGCGCCACAACGGCTATGTCGAGGCAGGCACGAATCCCCGGTCGGTCTGCGCCGATCCGTGGGGCAGGTTCCTGTACGCCCCGAACAGGAATTCGGGGGATATTTCGGTCTATACCATAGACCAGGCCACCGGCCGACTGACTGCGGGAACGGCTGCGGACGCGGGAGAGGGCCCTGTTTCAATTGCAATAGACGGCGCGGGTAAATTTGCGTATGTGACAAATTCGGTTTACCACAATATCACGGTTTACGCGATAGATCCCGATTCGGGACAATTGACCGAACAGTTCCCCAGCGCGCCCGCCAAGTCAACGCCTTACTGTATCGCCCTCGACCCTTTCGGAAAGTTCGCCTATGCCGGCAATATCGGCACCAACAATATCTCGGTATATTCAATCGACCGGAACACGGGCCTGCTTACGCCGGGTGAGGCCGTAGCCTCGGGAGCATACCCTGTGTCGGTCTGCGTGCACCCGAACGGCAGGTTTCTTTACTCGGCGAACGCGGATTCGGACAATATCTCGGTATATCGTATCGACCGCTCCACCGGGGCTTTGACCGAGTCCCTGCCGCGGGTTGTGACGGGCGACACTCCCTACTCGGTCGCCATTGATCCCTCGGGGAGATTCCTCTACACGGCGAACGCCAATTCGGACAACGTATCCGCCTACGTCATCAACCAGGAAACGGGCGTGCTGGCCGAGGTTCTGCCGCGCGCCGAAACCGGCGACACGCCGTACTCGGTCACGGCCGATCCTTCCGGACGATTCGTGTACTCATCAAACAGGGGCTCCTGCACCGTGTCTGCGTTCGAGATCAACCAGGAAACGGGCGGACTGGCCCCGGCAGGGACGATTACCGGCCGAAACGGGCCGCTCGCGCTGGCCATGGTTGCGGGTGAAAAAGCCGTGCGACACATTCCGACATTTTTGTATGTTACGGTCACGGACGATGATTCAATTCTGGTGTATTCCGTTGATGACACGAACGGGTCCCTGGCGACCGCAACCGCGATATCCCTTGAATATGCCCCGAGGTCGCTCCATGTCGACCCGTCAGGGAGGTTCGCGTACGTTCCAGAAGAGGGTTCGCCTGCTGTCCACGTGTACGAAATAGACGGGGCGGATGGATCGCTGACCGAACGATATGATATCGCCACCTCGTATGACCCGCAGGCGTTCGCCATCGATCCCTCGGGAATGATCGCCTGCATGACGCACGAAGTCGGGATATCACGAGTGGGGATAAACAGTGTCTCCGGATATTTGACCGGGTGGCGGGAATACACGATTACCGGATCCGATTACCTGACCGACTGCGAGATCGACCCCTCGGGAAGGTTCGCCTATGTGACCCAGATGGTCTCCACGAACATCCACGTGTACGCGATCGATCCCGGTTCCTGGGGCGAACTGACCGCGCAGACCGCGGCCACGGCGACAGGGGGCGATCCGGTCTCGATCGCCGTTGATCCGTCGGGCAGGTTCGCCTATTCCGCAAATTCGGCCGGTCTTGACGTGTCGGTATTCACCATCGATCAGGCCACGGGCGAATTGACTGCTGATGATTCGGTCGTCCTTGGCGGTACGGCGCGCTCGGTGATCGTTCATCCATCAGGCGGATTCGCCTATGTGATGTATGAATCCAGCAGCCTCCCGGTGTACGCGATCGACCAGGACACGGGCACCCTTGCGGCGGGGCCTGTGCTGACCACGCCATCGGTGCCCGAGTACACGGTCATCGATCCTTCGGGAAGGTTCCTGTACATGGCGAACCGCGATTCAAGCGTCATAAGGACATATGCGATCAATGCGGATACGGGCGCCCTGGCCGCCTCGTCCACCGTGGATACCGCAACCACGAATGCCAAGAAACTGACGATATCATGGACCATAAAATAGAGAATCAATGCGTGAAAAATAATACAAACAACGAGGCCATATGAATAAGCATGTGAAATCACTTGTCATCATCAATGCGCTCGTCTCGGCGCTTCTCGTCACCGCGTGCGACAGCGGCGGCGGCAGCGAGGACTCCCCGCAGAATTTTCCGCGCTTTGCATACGCGGTGAATTATTCCGACAGCACGATATCCATGTACACGGTAAACGCCGAAACCGGGCAGCTCCGGCACAACGGGTATGTGCTCATGGACACGGGCGCATGCGCGGTCGCGCTGCACCCGTCCGGAAGGTTCCTGTACACGGCCAATTACGGGGCCGACAACACCAATCCGGACACCGTATCGATGTACATGATAGACCGTTCGAGCGGGGCCCTCGCTCCCGGGACCCCGGTGAGCGTCGAATCAGGGATCAACACCCGAAGTATCGCCGTCGACCCGTCGGGCAGATTCGCTTATGCGGCGGACCGGGGCGTGGACGCTGATTCCGGTCCGGACACTATCTCGATGTATACCATAGATTTGGATACCGGCGCTCTGACCCCGTGCGCAACACCGACAATCGCCGCGGGAAACCAGCCGGTTTCGGTCGCCGTGCATCCGTCGGGAAAGTTCGCCTATGCCGCCAATTACGGTTCAGGGTCGGATTCGGGCAATGACACCGTTTCGATATACCGGATAGACCGTGAAACCGGCGCCCTGTCGCCAGCCGCGACCGCATCGGCAACCGCAGGAGACAAGCCCCACTGCATCGCGTTCCATCCTTCAGGTGAATTCGCCTACGTGGCGAACGCCGGCAGCGGCAGCGTTTCTGTATTCACCGTGAACCGGAACACCGGCGCCCTGACCCCGGCTTCGCCCGCCTCGGTCGATGCCGGAACATTCACCATTTACGTGACCGTGGACCCTTCGGGTAAATTCGTGTATGCGGCGAACCGTGACAGCTCCAGCATATCCGCGTATGCGATCGACCCGGACTCTGGATCGTTGACCCCGGCGGGCGCTGATGCCGCAACCGGATCATTGCCGCTTTCGGCCACGGTCGATCCGTCAGGGAAATTCGTGTACGCACCCTGCCAGGGTTCCAACACCGTATCCGCCTATGAAATCGACCGGGATTCGGGAGCCCTGGCTCCGGCAGGGACATGTTCGGCGCGCAATATTCCTTTCATGCTCGCCGTATCGAGCGGAACTTCCCCGATAAAGCATGTTCCGAAATTCGCGTATGTCGCCAATGAAACGACGGACACTGTGTCCATGTATTCGATCAACCCTAATAACGGGGCGCTTTCTCTTGCCTCATCGGTATCCATCCCCGATACGACCGGGTTCCCCTGTGCTGTCGCGGCGGATACCCGGGGCAGGTTCGCCTATGTGCCTTCCGATGGCCTTACCTCCGTAGACCCGGTATACATCTACAGAATCGACCAGTCATCTGGAGAATTGATTTCAGGAACCCAGGTTTCAGCTGATGCTGAGGATGGGGCCGTTTCCTCAGTCGTGGAGCCCTCAGGCAGGTTCGCTTACGTCGCCAACTTTCACTCCAGCAGCATAGGAGTGTATTCAATCAACCAGTCGACCGGAGCTCTTTCTCCGGGGGGCGCGGCCGCTACGGGATCAACCCCCTGGACCATAACAATCGATCCCTCGGGCAGGTTCGTCTATGTGGCGAGCTGGGGCGCGACTTATATCTCGGCGTATACAGTCGATCCCGTGGACGGCTCTCTGGCGCCAGCGGCCGCTGTGGATGTCGGACACGGCGCGTGGTCGGTAGCGGTCGACCCGTCGGGTAGGTTCGCCTATGTAGCAGATGGTTCAGCCGATGTTATTTCCGTTTATACGATCAACCAGTCAAACGGTTCGCTGAGCCCGGGCGCGGAGGTCGCCGCCTGGAACAACCCCTATTCGATCGCCGTTGATCCCTCGGGGAGGTTCGTCTACACCGCCGGCTCCTCCGGCAACGTCTGCATGTACACGATCGACCAGGCCACGGGCGGCCTGGAAGAGGGAAGCGCGGATGACACTAACAGCGCCTCGTATTCGCTCACCGTCGATGTTTCCGGGCGATTCGTCTACGCGGTAAATACATATTCCGAAGACATTTCGGTTTTCACGATCGACCAGGCAACCGGTTTTCTGACCCCGGGAGCCGCGGCGGAAGCAGGGGGAAATCCGCGTTCGATCATAACCATCGGGACAATAGAGTAGGGGGGATTTATGAGCGCACATATAAAATCACTGATGATGGCAATTCTTGCGGCTCTGGCCCTGGCGACGTGCGACGACGGCGGAAGCAGTGATAGCGGCGGGCCCGGCAGGGAGCCGCTGCCCGCGGGTGAGTTTACCAGGGAAGTCGCCCTGAGTGTTGAAACCGCTGTTGTTACTGAACTTGTTTCAAGCTCCATTCCTTTCCGCCATTATCAATGGCTGTACAAGCCGGCTGATATCGGCGGCTCCGGCCCGGTCGCGTCGATTTTTTTCAGGCGCAGCGGTGCCACCGCGTCGCCGGGCATTACATGCCCGCATGTCACCATTAAACTGGCGCATACGGATGTTGAAAACCTGGGGGGTGCGGGCACCGACATGACCCTGAATATTGCAAACAAGGGATCAGCCGTTACTGTCCTTGATGACGGGACTTATACCATACCGGCGGGAGATACCGGCGAATATTTTGAGATCCCGCTGGAGGCTGGATTCGATTACAACGGGATGGATAACCTGGTCGTGGACATTACGCGAACTGCTGTCTGCTCCAACGATCAGGATTTATGGAGCGGCCGCGGCAGTGATTCATATACGTCACGGGCGCGCTCCGATGATAGCGGCGCGCCGGATACATGTTCTGAAACTGCTTTTTTCGTCCCGCACGTAAAGTTCGCATTCGCCGGCGGTGATGAGATCGTCGTGGCCGGGGAATCAACCGAAGACCGTTACGCTCCGTTCAGCACCGAGACCTCCTACCAGAAGGTGCAACTTCTGTATCTCGCGGGCGAGATCGGCGGCTCAGGGCCGATAACCGGGATCGCGCTGCTCTCGGACGCGGAGTGGACCGAATCCGAAACCTACACGATCACGGTAAAAATGGGACACACGGACCTTTCCGGGCTGACAACCAGCTTCGCCGCCAATTCCAATGTCGGGTCTCCCGTGACCCTTGCTGACGGGATACGGTTCGACGTGCCCGCAGGCCTGCCGCGCGGATCGTATATCTGGCTTCCGCTGCCTGACGGCGCTTTTACCTATAACGGGACTGACAATCTCGTGGTTGAAATCATGGTGAGCGCGGCGTCATCGGGACGTTTTTATGTGCAGAATACCGGCGGTACGAATCGCTTTCTGCGGGGAGTTCCGGCGGCGGAGAATGGGGCCCTCTCTGATGTCTGTTACGGCGTTAAATTCCGCTTCAACGGCGGCACGCTGGACGTGATAACTTCCGGGTCCGGCGAGACCGCAAACGTGTTCAACACCGGAACCGCAGGCAGGCTGAACCTGTATCGGGCCTGCGAGCTGGGATCGGCCGGGACCATCACATCGATAGCGTGCCGCATGTTCAACGGGCATTCGAGCGCGCAAAGCTACGCCGGCTACCGGGTCCTGATCGGCCACAGCGGCCTTGACGCTCTGCAGGAGGAACCGGCTTCAGGCAATTTCGTCGACCGGAGCACAGCGTTCAGCGGCATCGTGTCGGTGCCGGCAGGGCTTGTGAAGGGCGACTGGATCGAAATCCCCCTGTCGAGGCCGTTTTTCTATGACGGCAAACGCAATCTCGCGGTCTGGCTGGGAACGACCGGACCGTCGGGCGCTGCCTCGGACCATGTATGCGTGATGTCTGCTTCCTCAGGGACAAGATACGTGAATCAGACTGCCACGGGTTCTCCGGGCGCGGCTGTTGTGAGTGCGTCCGACAGAAAACTGGATATGCGGTTCAGGATGTCAAGATAGGATATTACCGAACGGGCGTTTACAGCTTGAGCATCCTGCACAGGCCGTCAATACTGTCGACCGGAATACGGTGCCCGTGGATGATGTCGATGCCGTTTTTTTCGGCCAGCTCCTGGATGTAGCGGTTGGCTTCCAGGGGATGCGCCAGGGTCAGTTTCTGGTACAGGCACGATGCGAACATCGGGCCGAGTCCTTTTGTATTGATGTTTTCGACCAGCACTTCATCTAATTTAAGGGAGTCCTCTTTCAGCTCCGTATAGTTGAACAGGCAGGATGAGCAGAGGTGCTGGCCATTCTTCTCGATTAAAAGTTCGTTTTTACCGCACCTGGGGCATGTGATGAAAAGCATGGATTTTTCCATATCGTCTCCGTATGAAATAAAAAAGTAAGATAATTGCCTCTATGATGTATTGTACCAATCCTGCCCAATAATGGTGCAAATCGCCTGCAAAAATTTTTTATACTAAACGATAATGAATGACCAAGTAATATTGAACATTCCCGGCGTCGGCAGCCATGGCGGCCAACGCCGGATGAGGGGGCCTGTTGCTGCTGGATGCACCACCGTTATGATTTGAGTCCAGGACGAACATATAGCGGTATTAACGCGATTATCGGCTTGAAGGCGCGAGCGGCAAGGTAAAGCTGAATTCAGCCCATTCTCCTTTTTCCGAATCCGCCCATATCTTCCCGCCGTGGACCTGAATTATTTTCCATGTCGTATAAAGGCCGATGCCCGATCCCTTCCTCGCTGCGAGCTCCGGCGAGCCGAGGCGGGAAAATTTCTTGAAGAGCCTGTGCTTTTCTTCCGGCGCGAAGCCCGGTCCGCTGTTCCACACCGCAACCGAGAGCGTACCATTACCGGCCGACACGGTGAGCCTGACGATGCCGTCGGCGTCGCCGTATTTCACCGCGTTGCCCAGAAGGTTCACCATGACGATTTTCATCAGCGCCTGGTCGCACTCGACGGAGATTTCCGGTTCTGAATACCGCTTTTCTATGGCGATGTTTTTTTCGCGCGCCTGCGGCATTATGATCTCCAGCGACTCCTCGGCAATCTCGCGGATGAAACCGGCATTGCGCGGGTTGAATGTGACTCTGCCGCTTTCAAAGCGGGAGAGGTTCAGGTAATCGCCTGCGATCGAGCTGAGATATTCGGCCTTTCTGATCATGCGGTCGATGTAATCCTTGTGCTTCGGTGAAAGTTCGCCCAGGTAACCCGAAGACATGGTTTTACCCATCATTATGATCGAATCCAGGGGGCTTTTCAGCTCGTGGGTGACGAAGCCGAGCATTTCCATGTATGAGTTCATGGCCCTGGAAAGCTCGTCGATGAGGTAGGTTTTCTCGACCGCCTGCGACAGACGCTCGGCTATGAGAAGGTGCAGTGAAATTTCCCTTTCATTATATGCGTTTTTCCGGCGTGCGCTTCTGAAAAGCAGGGCGACCGGCCGCCCGTCGACCAGGAGCGGGCATGTCATGCTGCTCATGACTCCCTCCCTGAGGAGGAGGGCGGTCGATGCGCTGCCCGGGTTTGCGGCCGCATAAGCTTCCAGGTCGTTTATGATGCGGGGAGTTCCGTCGCTGAAGATCTTTTCGAGCGAGCTGCCCGAAACATCAGATGTATATCCTTCACCGATAAACTGCGGGGAATAGTTTGCGATGACATGACGGAGGGCCAGACGCTTGCCTCCCTCCTCGAAAAAAGCCAGGCCGATCCTGTCGCAGGGAAAAAGGTCCTGGGTTTCGGCGAAAAGGAATTCCAATGTATCCCGGACGTTGCGGAGCCCGGCAATTTTCCGGTTTACCCGGTCTATGGCCGCGATCTCCTTTTCCGAAGGGGAATAGATGCCGGGAGCCTGTGTCTCACGGCCGGGCGCTGCTGCGTCTATATACCGGAGGTTGGTATTACTGTTCTTTTTCATCGATTGACCGGATTTTACAAGATTTATCTGTGCACAGCGTACCGGTGATGTCAATGTTTTTTACACCCCTTCCATGTCAATCCCTTGGTAAGGGGAAGGTGGCTGAGCTAAAGCAGGGCCGCCGGGGTTGTTATTCCTTTTTTGCTTGACCTTTAGATTTGCCAAATGCATGCTATTATAAAAAAGAGGGAACGGCTTTGCCGGATGCGTAAGAGAATAACCATTAATATCCGTATAAGGCTCATTGCGAGCCTTCTTTCTATCGTGTTGATCACGGGGATATCGTCTATAATTATCGGCTACGGAATAATCAACAGCAATATCATGGGACAGGCGTATGACGCGGTGCTCAGAGACATAAATACCGCCCAGTATGTCTATGAAAACAAGATCAACAGCATCAACCTTCTGGTGAAGCATGTCGCATCCCTTTCATATATCGAAAAGGCCGTCGCCAACCGGGACAGAACGCTTCTTTTCAAGAAGCTGACGGAGGTAAAGGAAGAGCTCAATCTCGATATCCTGAACATTACCGACGACAGAGGACGAATAATCGTTCGCTCCCGCAACCGGATGCTCGCAGGCGACGATGTAAGCGCCGATTCCTGCATTATGAAGGTTCTGGACAACAAGAAGCCCTGCTATGGCACCGATATCATCCCGAAAGAGATGCTCGCCCGCGAGGGGAGCGACCTGGCCGAACAGGCGTATATCAATGTGATCCCCACCGAAAGGGCCCGGCCCGTGGACAAAAAGTTCGAGGACCGCGCGATGGCGCTCAAGGCCGCATACCCGATTTTCAGCGGCGAGCGCTTCATCGGGGTCATTTACGGTGCGGTTATCATAAACAACAATTACGAGATCGTCGACCAGATCAGGAGCCTCGTGTTCAAGGATGAAAAAATCGACGGCCGCGAGCTCGGGACCGCGACCATTTTTCTCGATGACCTCCGGATATCGACGAACGTCAAAAACAACGACGGAGTAAGGACAATCGGGACCAGGGTGTCGAAAGAGGTATACGACAAGGTGTTCATACAACAGAAGCTCTGGCTCGACAAGGCTTTCGTGGTCAACACGTGGTATATTTCGGGCTATGTGCCGATATATGACGTAAACGACAAAGCGGTCGGCATACTCTATGTCGGGATACTCGAAGACAAATACCGCAGCGTACAGAGAAAGACGACATCCTATTTTCTGCTGACCCTGTGCATATCGGCAACCGTGGCGATAATACTTTCCTCGTACCTCATTCGCTACATCATAAAACCGATAAACATCCTGGTTGACGCGTCGAAAGAGGTGGCAAAGGGCAACCTGAACCGTAAAATAATGAACCAGTACGAGGGTGAAATCGGGAATCTGATAAACACGTTCAACAAAATGGTTGACGCTATCGATGAAAGGGACAGGATGCTTAAAGAGCAGACGCAAAAACAGATGGTGCAGTCAGAAAAGCTCGCATCCCTGGGTCGACTCGCTTCGGGGATCGCGCACGAGATCAACAATCCCCTGACCGGGATCCTGACATACAGCAGCCTGCTCAAAGAGGACCTGAACAACACGGAATACGCCGAAGATCTGGACACCATCATAACTGAAACTCTCCGCTGCCGCAAGATAGTCCGTGGCATGCTTGACTTCGCGAGGGAGACGAAGCTCGAGAAACAGCCGGTCCAGATAAACCAGATAATCATGGAGGCCCTGTCCATTCTCGAAAAGCACGTGAATTTCCAGAATATCCGGATCATCAAGGAACTGGCTCCGACGATTCCGATATCAAATTTCGACGTCAACCAGATGAAGTCGGTCATCAATAACCTGTGCGTGAACGCGGCCGACGCCATGCCGGACGGGGGAGAGCTGACCATCTCGACGTACCACAACAAGGAGAAAGGGACCATCGTCATGGATGTCTCGGACACCGGCGTCGGCATCCCCGAGGAGATCATCGGCAGGATATTCGATCCGTTTTTCACCACAAAGGAAACCGGAAAAGGAACCGGCCTGGGGCTCGCGGTAATTTACGGAATAATCGAGCGCCACGGGGGAAACATAAACGTGCACAGCCTGGTTGGGAAAGGTACGACATTCACGATCGAGCTGCCCGTGAGTTGAAAATAATAACCTGGAGTCGCTATAATGGATACATCAACAAAACTGCTGATCATCGACGACGAGGACATCGTCCTGAAAAGCTGCCTGCGGATCCTGAAACACGAAACCTATGAAATCGATACCGCCACCTCCGCGGAGCAGGGGCTCGAAAAAATCGACCAGAAAGAGTATGACGTGGTCATCACCGACCTCATGATGCCCGGCATGGGCGGCATGGAGTTCCTTCGCAGGGTGAAGAACCAAAAAAGGGATTTCGTCGTGGTCATCTTCACCGGCTTCGCCACCGCGGAAACAGCCCGCGAGGCCCTCAAGCTGGGGGCGTTCGATTATATTCCCAAACCATTCACCCCCGAGGAGTTCAGAGACGTGATAAAGAACGCGATAAAGGCGCGGATCGACCAGGGGAGCGCCCAGATGCTCGATCTCATGGCGATCGTTTCCCACGAGCTGAAAAGCCCGGTATCGGTCGTGCGGACGACGGCCGACACCCTTTACAAGGGATATTTCGGGAATCTCGAGCCTAAGCAGCAGCAGATAATCGAGACCATCATCCGCAACTGCCAGTATCTGGAAGATATAATCCGCACGTACATCGACCTGTCGAAAATGGAGCTCGACCAGCTTGAATCGTTCCAGGAGAACATCGGGTTCGTCGAGGCCGTGATAAAGCCGGTCATCGAGGTCCCCGAATACGGCAATAACATGAAAAAGATGAATTTGGTCGCGGATTTCAAGGGCGAGATATCCGTCAAGGGCGATCCGAATCTTCTCAAGATCGTCGTCACCAACCTGGTCAACAACGCGATCAAATACGGGAAGGAGGGCACCGACGTGAAGATCTCGCTGCGCGAAGAGGGCGGATACGCGGTCTTCTCGATTTACAACGAGGGTGTCGGGATTTCCAAAAAGGACATTGATGAAAAGCTCTTCGGCAAGTTCATCAGGCTCAAGCAGAAAGGGACCGAAGGAGTGAAGGGGTCGGGCCTCGGCCTGTATATTTGCAAGAAGATCGTCGAAAAGCACAACGGGAAGATATGGGCCGAATCAGAGGAAGGATCATGGGTGCGGTTCAACTTCACTGTGCCCAGGGCGTGAGACATGAATGCGCGCAGGCTGATATTAATAATCGACGACGACCCGGTCATTGTAATGACGACCCGGGCCGTACTCGACGCATCCGGATACGAAACAGCCGGGGCGCTCGGCTATGACGAAGCGCTCGGTTTTTTGACCGCAAGGGAGCCCGATCTCGTCCTGTGCGACATGATGATGGAGTCGATCGACACGGGAGTGAACCTGGTGCGCGAAATAAAGGCCAGATACCCACGCGTTACGGTTATCCTGATAAGCAGCATCGCCGATGCGGTCGACAACAGGTATGATTTCTCTAAAATCGGGTTCGACGGATTTCTGAAAAAGCCGATCGACCCGGAACTGCTGGTAGGCGCGGTTCGTGAAGCGCTGGACCGCAGGGGCGGCGCCTGATGAAACAGGAGAAAGCATGAGCCAGTCGCCGGCCCGGATTTTCATCGAAACAGGCAACTTCGACGAGTTCAGGGAAAAGATCGTCTCCCTGAACGGGGAATTCATGTTCGATACCGATGAAATGTTCAGGCTCGGCGAAGCGTATTTCAACCGCTATCCCGACTCATACAGCCATAGAAACAGCCAGGAAGTGCTGCTGGGATACGAAATCGCGCGCGTCTGCATCCTTGAAAAAATCCTTGTCGACCGTGACCGGCACATAAAAGAATGTCTGAGGTCCATAATCAAGGACGTTTCACTGGTAAATCCGGCGCTTCAGGCGTGCGTCGGGGAGTTCGGGTTCGAGCACGTGCTGTCGATTCACACCTCGGTAATGAGGATAATCGATGAAATCAAGTTTGATATTGACAGGCTGCCGCTCGGTATGGTCAAGGAGCGGTTTATAGGCGGGATAAGCATTTTCTATAATATCTCCTACATAGTGAAACTCGCCCTGGAAGCACAGAAAAAATAATTCGTCTGCGATACTCAATGAAAACAGGCTCAACATACAGATCGATCGAATCGAGGCTCCTTGTCAGGTCTTTTATCTTTTTCGGATTGGCGTGTCTCGTGTTCTGCATCCCCTCGATTGTCTTTTTCTGGATGCATGTTCATGAAAGGGAGACAGGGATCATCGAGTCGATCAGGGACGACAGGACCCGGGAAATCATCGCCATCGTAGACCGCGTCGAGGGTGACCTGAAGACCATGTCGAGATTGAACGACCTCTATGCCCCGGCGCGGGAACTGTGCGTCGGCGCACGGCCTGCCGGAACCGCCCCGGGCGCGCTGTCGTGGGTCCTGAACTCCTACCTTGAAAACAACTCTGTTTACCGCGAGATATTCATTGTCAGCGCCCGGACCGGAAGAACCGTATATTCGACCGACAGCAAGGGCCTGGGCATAGATTTTCTGCACCGGGAATATGTCGTCGATTCGGGAGCCGGCGGCGATATCGCGATCCGCGGCATATATTTTTCCAGCAGGCTGAACATCCCCACAATGACTATCGCACTGCCTCTCGGGCCATCCGGGCTGGGCGCGAAAAAACCATTCGGCCTGCTCGTGGCCCGTATCAATCTCGAACGCTCGATCTACGGGCTCCTTCTCGAGCACGATGATCTGGACAAGTCGGGCGAAATCCAGCTGGTAAACAGGGATCTCTCGGCGATGAGCCCGCTCCGGGGGCAGAACGGCTACCTGATATCGAAAAAACTTCGCGATGAGGCATCCCTTGCCTCCGTACGGGGCGGGTCGGGGGTGGCCATGTGCAGGGACTACCGCGGGAAAATGGTACTGGCCGCATACCGGCACATCCCCCGTCTCGGATGGGGCATCGTGGTTAAAAAGGACGCAGACGAGGCATACGGTCCGGTTTACACGCTGCTCTCGCTGATGGCGGGCCTTTCGATCGCCTTCGCCGCCGCAGTATTTTTCGCGGCAAGGGGTGTTGCAGTATGGATTTCCGCACCGATGAAATCCGTCGCCCGCGTGGCGGAACGGATTTCGGACGGCGACTACACCGCCAGATCTCTGCCCTTCGGGAACGATGAAATCGGCGCGATGGCCGCATCGTTCAACAGGATGACCGAAATCATAGTCTCGCAGCTCAATGTCCAGAAAATCAGCTCCGACATCATACAGGTCATGGTCTCGACCCTGAGCCTGGATGAATTCAGCAGGAACGTGCTCAGAAAATTCGTCGAGGTGACCGAATCGAGCGTCGGCGCCTTTTACATGCTGTCTCCCGACGGCCGCGAATTCAACCATGTCACTTCGATCGGTCTCGATATCGGCTCGCTCGAGACATTCCATGCCGGAAGGCTTGAGGGCGAATTCGGGAGGGTGCTGGCGACCCGTGAGATAGCCGTGACAAGGAACATTTCCGAGAAATCCATGGTGCGCATGCGCACAATCATCGGCGACATCGTGCCCAAGGAGATCATGACCATCCCGGTCATCGTCAACAACAGGACCGTGGCCATCATTTCCCTGGCGACACTCACTGAGTACCCGTTCGAGGTCGCGACGATACTGAACCAGGTCCGGCCGGTAATGAACACGGCCTTCTCGAACATACTCTCAGACGAGGAGTCAAGAAGGCTCGCAAAGGAGCTTTCTGAAAAAAACCAGCTTCTCGAGAACCAGAAGGAGGAGCTGATAACCCAGGCCCGGGAGCTCAAGCACCAGAGCGAGAGGGTCCAGAAGCAGAACATGGAGCTGGAGAACCAGAGGCTCAAGGTCGAGGAGGCCAACAAGCTCAAGACCGAATTCCTTTCCAATATGAGCCATGAGCTTCGGACGCCGCTGAATTCGATTGTGGCCCTGTCACACGTGCTCATCCTGCAGGGGAAGGACCGCCTGACGGATGAAGAAATGGAATATCTCGAAATAATCGACCGGAACGGCGGCAAATTGCTGTCCCTGATAAACGACATACTGGACCTTTCGAAGATCGAGGCCGGAAGGATCGACCTCAAGATCAAGCCGCTTTCGCTCGTCGGCATCGTCCGCGTGATCGTCGACAACCTGGAGCAGATTGCCGAGGACAAGGGTATCGGCCTCAAGCTCGTCATCGAGGGAGACATCCCCCATATCGAGAGCGACGAGTCGAGGGTGTACCAGATTCTGCAGAACATCATCGGAAACGCGGTGAAGTTCACCGAACGGGGCGGCGTGACGATAACCGTTTCCTCGGAGGAATCGGGCGCGGCTGTATCGGTGGACGATACCGGTATCGGCATCGATCCGAGGGAGCTTCCGCATATTTTCGAGGAGTTCAGGCAGATCGACGGAACGCTGACGCGCAGGTACGAGGGCACGGGCCTCGGCCTTGCGATAGCTTCGAAGTCGGCGCAGTTGATTTCAGGGACCATCAGCGTGTCGAGCAAGGTCGGCACCGGCACGAGGTTCGAGATACTTTTTCCGGTCGAATGGCGCGATCCCGAGGAGCTCGACGAGAGAGAGCTGAACAACCTCGACATCAAGAGGGACGTATCGGTTCCCCTTTCGGTGCTCATGGCGGGGGATTCGGCGGCGGCCGGCAGGACATGGAGCTCGTCGAGGATCAGGACGCGCAGCGTCCTGCCGAAGGTTCTGGTCGTCGACGACGACAGCGACAACATACTTGCGGTGAGGGCGGTCCTGCGAGAACGGTACCGTGTGTGCGAGGCGCACGACGGGAACGAGGCCGTGGCCATGGTTTTTTCGGAGCGTCCTGACCTCATACTCCTCGATATGGCGCTTCCCGAAAAGAACGGATTCATCGTCGCGCGGGAGCTCAAGGAAAACCGGGAGACCAGGAGCATCCCCTGCATCGCCCTGACCGCGCTCACCATGTCGGGCGATCGCGAGAAGACCATTGAAGCGGGCTGCGACGACTATATACCCAAGCCGTTCACCGTGCAGGACCTGACCGAAAAAATCCGCTTCTGGCTGAGGGAAAAATGAGCACGATTCTCGCGATCGACGACAACCAGGACAACCTGATAACCATATCGGCCCTGCTCAAGAGCTTCATGCCGGGATGCTCGGTGCTGACCGCCCAGTCGGGGCCCGAGGGGATCGAGAAGGCGTCGGCGAACCTTCCAGACGTGATCATACTCGACATTAAAATGCCCGGCATGGACGGCTTCGAAGTGTGCACGATTCTCAAGGCCGAGCCCGCGACTTCGCACATACCCATTATCCTGCTGACAGCAATAAAGACAGACGTCAGCAGCAGGATCAGGGGACTCGAGACCGGGGCTGACGCGTTTCTGACCAAGCCGGTGGACGAGGCCGAACTTGTCGCGCAAATCAAGGTAATGCTCAGGATAAAGAACGCCGAGGACCTGCTGCGCAGGGAAAAGGACCTGCTCGAAGTAGCGGTGAGAGAGAGGACGATCGCGCTGGTGCAGTCCGAGCAGAAGCTCATCAAGGAGCGGGATTTCATCAGGAGCCTGGAGGACGCATCGCCGGCCTACTACATAGCGCTGGACGAAAAGGGATCGGTAATCACGATGAACCGTTCGTTTCTCGAGGCCCTGGGCTACCAGATCGGGGAGGTCTCCGGCGGGGATTACGTATCGAAGATCATACCGCCCGCCGAACGTGATGCGGCCGTTCACAGCTTCGAGGCCCTTAAAAGAAGCAGAAAGGAGATGGTCATCGAGAACAAGGTGCTGACCAGGTCGGGGGAGGAGCGCCTGGTCGAATGGCACGCGCGGCCGTTTTTCCGCAAGGACGAGTCGCTTGATTTCGTGTTTTTCGTCGGAATCGACATGACCGAGCGCAAACGCCTCGAAAGGATGATACTGAGCAGTTCAGAGATGGAGCGCCACAAAATCGGGCAGGACCTTCATGAAAGGCTGGGACAGAACCTGGCGGGGCTCGTGTTCAAGAGCGAAATACTCCGGCTCAAGCTCAAGGAGAAAAATCCGGAAGAGGCCGCCGGCATGGAGGAGATAATCAATCTTATTCATGACGCCATGACCCAGACCAGGGGCCTCGCGCGCGACCTTTGCCCGGTGGACATGGCGTCGGGCGGTCTATATGCCGCGTTCGAAGAGCTTCGCCTCGAGTTCGAGAAAAAGGGCAGGGTCAAGTGCCTGCTCAATCTGGATGAAGATCTCGGACGGATCGACGATCTCGAGGCCTCGAATTTCTACTACATCGCCAGGGAGGCGGTGGAGAACGCCGTCGTGCACGGCAAGGCCGGGAACGTGATCATAACAATGACATCGGGCGAAAATATGATCACGATGAAGATCACCGACGACGGGGAGGGCCTTCCGGACTCTTTCGAGGAAAGCAGCGGGGTCGGGATACGGATCATGCGGTACCGTTCATGGATCATCGGCGCGGCCTTCTCTATCGAGCGCAACGCCGGCGGCGGAACTGTCATCACCTGCAATCTGCGCAAGCATGAAGGCTCCAGGCGGCCCGATATCTCGGAAAGCGACATGAAGAAATACATGGTGAACACCTCTGACCGCAAGGCCGGGATTCTCGTGGTCGATGACCATCCGATCGTGCGCCAGGGGCTCGCGCAGATCATCAACCGGGAAGAGGACCTTCTCGTGTGCGGCGAGGCGACGAACGCCGACGAGGCGGTGCGCCAGGTGGCGAGGCTGAATCCGCACCTTATCATCGTGGACATATCAATAGACGGCGCGAGCGGTCTTGACCTGATCAAGGCGCTCAGGGCGCGCTACGCAGGGCTGCCCGTGCTCGTGCTTTCGATCTACGACGAGATGATCTATGCGGAGAGGGCGCTCAGGGCCGGGGCCAGGGGATACGTGATGAAGCAGGAGGCCCCTCAGACCGTGGTCACCGCGATTCGCACCGTGCTGGCGGGCAAACAGTTCCTGAGCGCCAGGGTCACGGCCGAGCTTATCAGCCGCATGCCGTACGAGGGCCGAAGGGAGACGATGTCGTCCCTGGAATGCCTCACCATGAGGGAGTTCGAGGTGTTCCAGTACATCGGGAACGGCCTGGGCAACAGGCACATCGCGGAGAAGCTCAATATAAGCGTGAAGACCGTGGAGAATTACCGCGAGCGCATTAAAAACAAGCTGAACCTGGAAAGCGCATCCGAGATGGTGCAGTATGCCGTTCAGTGGGTGATCGACAAGAGCAAGAGCGGACAGTCGGGAGCATGATTCAGGGGGGATTCGCAATGGAAGAGCGCGTCATGGCCGCAGCGGCGGTCGAGAAGATACGGAACATCAGGAACCACAACTGCTTCGGGTGCAGCCCGACCAACGACAAGGGCCTGCGCATGGAATTTTTTCCCGATGGGGACCGTGTATGTTCGATCGTGGCCGTGCCTGCTCACTGCTGCGGCTGGGACAAACTGGTCCACGGCGGGGTGATCACCACGATCATGGACGAGGTCATGAGCTGGACCGCGATCTACAGGCTCAAGGTCCTGCTGCTGACGAAATCGATTTCAGTAGATTTTCTGAGGCCGGTAATGATCGAAAAACCGCTCCGGGCCGTGGGCCGGGTTGCCGAAATAACGAGCGACCGCGAGGCGGTCATCGAGGGTTTCCTCTACAACGAAAAGGGAAAGGAGTGCGCCCGCTCGAAGGCGGTCATCGCCACATTCACGTCTGAGACGATACGAAACCTCGGGTTCATGAACAGGGACCTGCTCGCAGAATTCGAAGAGATCATGAAGACCTATCCGTAAACAGATTATACGATCCGGTTCCTGAGCACGCCAATCCCCTGTACCTCGAGCTCGACCACGTCGCCCCTTTTCAAAAACTTCCCCATCTCAAGGCCGCAGCCCTTTCCCTGCGGGCCCGAGCACGTGCCTGAACCGATGAATTCTCCCGGGTAGAGGGTCTCGGACCGCGAGACATACGATATGGTGTCCTCGAAGGTCCAGCGCATGTCGCGGGAATTTCCCCGGGACCATTCCTTGCCATTGACGCGCGCGATCATGAGGCGGTTGTACGGGTCGGACATCTCGTCCGGCGTGACGAGAATGGGCCCCATCGCGTTGCCGGTGTCGAAATCCTTGCCCTTGGCTGGCCCGAGGCGGCCGCCCTGTTCGGCGAGCTGGATGTCGCGCGCCGAGAAATCGTTGAACACGGTATATCCGCCGATGTATTCATGCGCCCGTTCACGGGGAATGTCGGAACCCTGCCTGTTGATGAACACGCCCCATTCGAGCTCGTAGTCGAGCATGGAGGTGTACGACGGCATCCGGACCTCGGCTTCGGGGCCGACGACCGAAAAGCGGTTGCCCTTGTAGTATATCGGGCGCCGGTACCATTCCCGGTTGGCGAAATAGGCGATGGTGCGTTTGCGTCCCAGCGCCTTCTCGATGAACTCGTCGATCGGCGCGAGCTTCTTCAATCCGACCGCCCTTATGCTGTTGATGATGTGCTGTTCGAACGACATACAGTCGCGTATGGATTCGGGCCTGGGCACCGGAGCGAGGAGCCTGGCCCTGGCAAGAGGTATTTTCTTCTTCGGGGGGGATTTCGCCTCTATGAACGCAATGACCTTCAGCGCCTTGTCCCTGGCCTCCAGGCCGCCCCTGAGAAAGGAAATCATGTCGCTGAAAAACGGCGACTTTTTTCCGTCCATGGCCGCAGCGCCGGTTTGTAAAACCGCGATGGTGCGGCATCCCTCGATGAGCGCTCCGATCTGCGGCTGGCCGTTTTTGACTGTAAAGGTGACGAGTTTCATGTGTCCTCCCCGGGTGGATCACCGCTTGCGCATGACGGCCGGTTGGGCGTCGGGCAGAAGATGCGCGATCCGGGCCTGCTTCGCGAGCACGTTCAGGAGCCCGGGAACCCCGGGCTGACCGGTCCTGCCGCTGCGGTGGCGATATATCGTGTTTACGTTGGTCATCATGCGTTCGGGCGAGTTCCAGCGCGAGAACGGCTGCGCGGCGAAATCTATCGAAAGGAGAATATCCGCCGCCGCCTCTGCCGCGGACATGCCGTCGTCATACCGCATGTTCGCCCGGGACTCGACGTACTGCCAGTATTCGAGCACCAGGCGCACGCCCGACCTGTCAGTAATCGGTCCGTGGCCGGGAACGATGATGTCGGCGTCCATGTCAAGTATCCTGTTCAGGGCGGCGATCATGTTGTTCACCGGGCCCGCCCACATTACCGGCGTAGAGTCAATGAACACGATGTCCGCGCAGAAAAGCACGCCGGCGTCGGGCACGTGGACGATAACGTCGCCCTCGGTATGGGCGGGACCGACCATGTACAGGCGGATTTCCCGTCCGCCCGCATCGATCGTGAGCTCTCTGTCGAAAGTGCGTCCGGGCAGGGAAGGGGTGACCTCGCCGAAATCGTACGGCGCGCACATCGCGCTGAACCAGTGCCCGACCCGGCTCGCTCCGATATATTCCAGGGTTTTACCCAGCACACTGCCCATGAGTATCATCGAAACCGGTTTGATATGGCGCATCTCGTTGAAAGCGGCGCGGGAAGATATGGTTTCGGCCCCGGGGACAAGCTCGTTGCCCCACCAGTGATCGCCGTCGGCGTGCGTGTTGACGAGGGTGCGGATCGGGTTCAGGCGCGCCAGGGGATGCATGGCTTCGAGCATGGCGCGGGTATATTTAAGGTCCCACAGCGTGTCTATGAGCAGGGATGAACCTTTGCCGACGACCAGGCCGGAATTGCTTTCGCCCCATGAACCGTTGGGCACCATCCAGGCATAGATGTCGTTGCCGAGATCGTACAATCCCTCGGCGTATTTCGGTACTTCCCCGAACCGGGTGGTCCGCGGAACGCTTTCCGGTGCTATGCGTTTGAAACGGTCCATGTCTTTTTTTTAATTATGTTGAAAAGCGAAAATATAACGGCCCCTTCATAATTCATCCTTCATGGAGGTGGCGTGAAGTCAAACAGAAAAATTTACCGTATGCCCTGAATATGAGTATCACTTTTTGACGATACCTCCGGCACGGGTTTTGGCCCGGGGTTGTGCTACTTTTTCACCGGTGAGGTTGTTGCCGGAACCTCCGGCAGAGGTTTTAGCCCGGCGTACCGGGCCGGGAAGTGACACTTTCTCTGCTTGTCCAGAGAAAGTGGAGATGACACCGCCTCAACGGTATTTGAAAAAGATCAAAGCCAGAATTTTGCGGACAGGGCATCGGGAATCGAAAAAACGGGAAAGGTCAATCGGATCCGGGAGGCATGGCGTGCGTGACAGCTGCTGACCGGGGCAGGAAAAGATCGTATGCCGGTGATGACGAAGAGGAGACGGAGCGGTAAAGGCCGTGAAGCGTATCTGAAACCTTGCTCTGAGCAGGGTTTGTTGTTGCTGACCTCACCCCCCGGCCCCCTCTCCTGAAAGGAGAGGGGGAGTAAGAATCAGGAAACAATCCGCCGTCATTATCCCCCCTGTACGCCGGAGCAATCCCAGTCTGCACGCGTTCCGCAACGGATGTTCCCTTCATGTACCGCGAGATATACAGGTTGTGGCCGGTCATGGAAAGCTTCCTGGCCCTACGGTTGTAGGAATCTTTCTCGTAATCCGGCAATTGCCGCCATGAGGCCATGGCCTGCCTGAACCTGGAGCGGTTGGCCTGCTGGGCCGCGGTGCGGGGATTGGGCGGTATGATGTATGCGCGCATGACCGTTTTGCCGTACCGCTCGTAGAACACGAGCTTCCCCACGCTGCCGCTGATCGAGTCTATTACCGGGTTCAAGTGTGCTATTGCCATGTGCCGCCTCCTGTATGCCTGAATGGGAATCATATAGTAGTCAGAAAAAGGGAGGATTTGATGCAAAAATTTGAAAAAAGACCTTGCATCCGGGGCTTTTTTTGTCAATAGATACACATTCGGGTTAGGTAAAAATTGTTCCGATGCTTCGACATGCTCAGCACAAGAAAAATGCATTAAGTCACTTGAAGCGGATTTTTGCCAGAGGAATTTCCTATGTATCGTATCATACAGTTATAATGTTCTTTTGGCACACCCTTTCAGAAAATTTCGGTACTCGAAGGCAGGTATGCGCCGATAACCGGCGCGGGGGTTTGGCCCGGAGTACCGGGCCGGGATTGTCCCCCTGACAGGGGAGGGTTTGCCTCTTTTTCAACCGGCGAAAAAGAGGAGCAAAAAGCCGCCGCCTCAAACGCCGGCGGAGGCTGCCCCTTATACGCCGGGGAGGCTTCACTCCAGTAACAGATAATCATCAAACAAACATCAATTATAAGCATCCGCAATTTTCAGTCACGCCAGTATCAGTAAATCAACAGTGTAAGGCTCGGATCATCATCCTGATGGCCTCGCCCAACGCGGCCATCCATGGCCGCGTTATGAGTAAGTACAGAAGATCGTGGCCGAAATCTTGCTCTGAGCAAGCACCGGCGTTGAAAGCGCTGCCTGCGTCACGGAGTCCGCTTGAAGCGTGGCCGCGGGCGTGGTTCGCTCAGAGAATATCGTAAGCTTAAGTGGAGGCTACATGGATGTAGCCGACGGGCGAGGATTAGACAGGATGGACCTCCGCAGCCTCTAAAAATAATTCCATGGAATAAATCACGCTCAAAGGGCCGCGCTGAGCGGACGCAGTGCACTGAAGACGTAACAACTATAATTAGCCGGTTATAAGTCATTTTTGCTCTGAGCAATCATATTCTGGCAGGTTTTACTCTGAGCGGGTGCAGGGCGGCCAGCCCTGCAAGCCTTTCCTTCTCATTTCCAATAATCCTCACCCATGGGAACAATAATAAAAATATACATAAAATATACTATGTATAGGTTGTTCCACTCAGGTAAATTAAGGTTATTCCCCTATTTACAAAACTGCCGGGAATCTGCTATATAATTAACAAACTCGAAAAACATGTACAGCGGTTAGTCTGCTGTAAAATTTAAGATGTTCCTCCCCCTCCCGCCACTGCTCAGCGGCGGGGGGAGAAACACCTTAAGTGACATTCAGGGAACAGCCTTTTCAATCGGGCCCCTAAAAAAAAGGTCGAGGAGTTTACAGTATGAATTATAAGGCAGGGATTTGTAATTTTTGCGGCACAGGGTGCGGCCATCTGCTGAATGTTGAAGACGGGAAAATTAGCGGCGTTTTTCCTTCCCGTAATCATCCTGTCAGCAAGGGAAGGCTCTGTGTAAGGGGATGGCACATCCATGAACTGATCAGAACCGATGATCGGTTGACCACCCCCCTGATCAGAAAGAACGGCAAGCTCGAAAGCGCGAGCTACGACGAGGCCGTTTCCTTCGCGGTTGAAAAATTGAAAGGGATCAAGAAGCCGTCCGAAGAGCTCGGCTTCCTCGCTTCGCCCCGCTCCTCAAATGAAGAAAACTATCTCTTCATGAAGCTCGCCAGGTCGGTTTTCAAAACGAACAACGTCAGTATTCAGTCCGAATCCGGACAGAGGGAAAGCCTCAACGTCCTGTACAAGGGCACGGGCATGGCGGGGATGCTCGGATCGATCGAAGAGATCAAGAAGGCCGAGTTCATCCTTGTGGTCGGCACCGACATAACGAAGCAGAACCCGATCATCGGAAGTGAGATTCACATGGCGGCGATGAACGGCTCGACCGTTGTTACGATCTGCAGCCGCAAGTCGCAAATTGCGAAGCTCAGCGATATCCATCTGCAGTGCAAGCCGGGCTCCAAGAAGATTCTGCTCGCGGCCATGGCCAAGGGGCTTATCGAAAAGAACCTTCACGATGCGGATTTCGTCCAGAAATACACCGAGGGCTTCGAAGGATTCGCCAACTCGCTCGGATCGTTGAACGACGGGGACATCGAGTCCCTTACCGGCGTGAGCGCCCAGCAAATAGCCGCGGTCGTCAAGAATCTGTCTGAAGCCAAAACGGCGATGGCTTTCTTTTCGTCGGGAATATCGGGCCTCGACGAGGACACCATCAGCTACATATACAATCTTTTCGTCGTTGCCGGTAAAATCGGCAAGGAAGGATGCGGCGTCAACCCGATCGCCGGGATCGCGAACCTCCAGGGAACCTACGATATGGGCGTCGCTCCCGATCTGCTGACCGGATTCCAGAGCATCAAGGATGCCGAAACGGCCAAGAAATTCGGCAAGGCGTGGGGCGCGGACCTTCCGGTCGAAAACGGTAAAGACGTGTACGACCTGCTCGCGGCCAAGAAGCTCAAAGGCCTTGTCGTGGTCGACCATGACGAGCTGATCGTCCGCCAGCAAAAGGCGATCGATGACCTCGATTTCGTCGTCTATTTCGGCGCGTTCAACAACCCGTTCACCGAACTTGCAGACGTCGTGATACCGATCGGAACCTATGTGGAATCCGACGGCACGTTCACCAGCACCGACAGGCGCATACAGCTTTCGCACAGGAAAGTCGAGCCGGTCAAGGGCATCCAGGCGGGCTGGCAGGTTTATTCCATGGTTGCAGCCAAAGCCGGGGCGAAGTGGAATTACGATTCTCCGGCCGCGGTAATGGCCGAGATAGCGTCACTTACCCCGAACTATTCCGGCGTCAAGTACGACAAATTCAAGGGCATCGGCGGAATCCAGTGGCCGTGCAACGACAAGTACCCGCAGGGCTGCCCGAGATTCAACGCGGGCGACGCCAAGGGCAAGATCAAGTTCGTGTCGGTTTCGGCGAATTTCAAGGGGGCCGAGAAGAACACCGAGTTCCCCTATCTCATGATGACCGGAAAGGCCCAGCATTTCTGGCACCAGAACAACCTCATGAGAAGGACCTTCATCCCCATGAGGGAATACAATGCGACCCTGCTTCTGTATCCGAAAGGCTATGTCGAAATAAGCCCCGAGGACGCGAAAAGCATCCAGGTGCGCGACAAATGGCCGGTTAAAGTGGTTTCTCCTTACGGCTCCATGAAGGTCACGGTAAAAGTGACACCGGATGTGAAATCCGAGTCGGCGTATGTTCCGTACTTCATCAGGGACATGATTTCGGAATTCCTCATGGAGCATAAAGAATTATTAGAACAAGGCGAAGACGCAATAATCCCAGTAAGAATTGAGAAGGTATAAGCTATGTTTTTAATAAAAAAGAACGAAGTATTAAAACTGGCGCAAGAGCTGGAGAAATCCTATGCGGTTTACGGTCCGGTGGTCGAGAAGGAATCCGGGCAGGCTTTCCTGACGAAAGTCGACAGCGTCAACGATATTGACCTGAACGCCCCGATCCCCGCGCTTCCCCCGAAGAGCGTCGTGTTTCCCCAAATCGAGAAGATACTGGGATACAAATACGACAGGAACAGCAAAAACGTCGACATAAAGATGGTCGTCGTCCCTCAGGCAAAGGCCATATTCGGCCTGCGTTCATGCGATCTGGCCGGCATACAGTGCCTCGACAGGTTTTTTCTGGGACAGGAATTCGTCGACGACGTGTACCTGCTTCATCGCAAGCAGATGTTCATAGTGACCAACACCTGCACAAAGCCTTTCGCGCAGTGCTTCTGCGCTTGCACCGACAGCGGCCCCTCGGCGAAAGAGGGATACGACCTTAACCTGACCGACATCGGCGATTCGTATTTAATCGAAGTCGGCAGCGACAAGGGCAAGGAACTCTGCGAGAAAATGGGCCTGCAGAAGTCCGAGGCCGCCCATGCGGCCGAAAAAGTGAAGGTCGTCGACAAGTCCCTCGATTCATTCGAGAAAGAGGCGGTCGAAAACAAGGCCTGGATCTCACGCGTGATGAACAGGATCACGACCGGCTTCATCAAGCCCCAGGTATGGGAGTTCATCGGCGATCAGTGCTTCGAGTGCGGCGCCTGCTCGTTCGTATGCCCGTCCTGCTCGTGCTTCAACATCGAGGACTTCAACAAGCCCGACACCGCGGTCGACAGGATGCGCGAATGGGATTCCTGCTCCTTCGAAGGGTACACAAGGATGGCCGGCGATCATAACCCCCGCAAACCGATTGAAGACAGGCGCAACAAGCGCTTCTTCTGCAAACTCTCCTATTCACAGTCGAAAAAATACCTTCGGCCGGGCTGCGTCGGCTGCGGGCGTTGCGCGTGGGTGTGCCCCGGCGACATCGGTCTGCCCAATGTCGTGACTTATGTCAGGAGAGAAATTACTGAAAGAGAAATTAACGAATAGGTGGGTATTATGAGTGAATATAAAGTCATAACGGTACCTGAAGTAGCGGTAATCAAGGAAATCAAGAAAGAGATAGAAGACACAAGCACGTTCTATCTCGAATTCGAGAACCCCGAAGTGGCCAAGAATTTCAAGATCAAATCGGGCCAGTTCATCATGTGCACGATCTTCGGCGCGGGCGAATTTGCCGTGTCGCTGCCTCCCAGCCCCGAGAACGACCGTTTTCACATCTCGGTGCGCGCGGCGGGAAAAGTGACCAAGGTCCTTCACTCGCTGCAGCCCGGCGACAAGGTCGGTATTCGCGGACCATTCGGCAACGGCTTCCCCTTCGATGAAATCAAGGGCAAGAACGTCATATATGTCGCCGGCGGTATCGGAATCATTCCGCTCCGGTCATCGATCGTTCATGTCCTGCAGCACAGGAATGAATTCGGAAGGGTGATCGTCCTTTACGGGGCCAGGACTCCCCAGGACCTCATGTACAATTACAACATCGACGAATGGCGGAAGATCGAGGGCGTTGAGATATACACCACGATAGACAGTCCGGCGCCGGGATGGAAATACGAGGTTGGATTCGTCAACACCCTGGTCGAGAAGGCGAAAGTTCCCGTTGACAATTCGGTCGCATTCGTTTGCGGGCCTCCGATCATGTTCAACTCGGTCATCAAAGACCTGGTCAACCGCGGAATGAGAGAGGAGAACATTATCTCCACGCTCGAGCGGCACATGAAATGCGGCATCGGCAAATGCCAGCACTGCGCGATCGGCAGAACGCTGGTGTGCACCGACGGCCCGGTCTACACATACAAGCAGATCAAGACTCTCGGAGAGCAGATCTGATGGATTTTATTTCTCAAATAGACGAAATAATGGGCGCGAGGACATGCATAGTCGGTATGGGCAACTATTATAAAACCGACGATGCCGTCGGCCTGTATATCGTCGACCGGCTCAAAGAAGCCGTTGAATCTGAAACATTGACTGTTCTGAATGTCGAGGACGTAATCGAGAGCTATGTGTTCAAGATCGCCGGAATGGACTGTGAAAACGTCATAATCGTTGACGCGGTCCAGGCGGAGGGAGAACGCGGCTCGGTCATCTTCGGCAGAATCAACGATATGGGGATGTTCGAGGGGATGTTTTCCACCCATAAGCTCTCCCTGAGCATCTCCGGTAAAATACTGGAAGAAAACAACAAAAGCACGTATCTGCTGGGCATCATCGCCGATGACATAGATTTCGGAATCGGGCTTTCAGACGATGTCAAGAAAAGCGCGGATACTGTAACGGATTTATTACTTAAATCCATAAATTGCAGCCAAAAAGGAGTATATCAATGAGTGCAGATATTTATGGGAATTTACTAACCGCAATGGCCGTACTGCTGCTGTCAGCCATTGTCGTCCCGTTCTTTTCGGACAACCGGAAGCTCGCGGGATGGCTTAACTTTGCGCTGGTTGCTATAGCGGGAATCATATTACTCAACATAAGCTATGCGTCGATTTTCGGGGACGAAAGCTCGGTCTTCGACCTGGGTTTTCTAAGCCTGACCGGGATGATGGATATGTCAAACATCGCCATCTCCATAGGGAGCTTCAAGCTCTTCATGCTGCTGGACAGCTTCTCGGCCTTCTTTATCGGGCTTATCATCTTCATGGCGATAATGAGCGCATTCTACTCCATGCAGTACATGGAGCATTATCCCGACTACAGCATGAAGCCCTTTTATGTCAACTTTCCGCTGTTCATATGCGGAATGATCGGTCTTGTCACTCTCGATGACCTTTCGGTCGGATTCACGATAGCCTGGCAGATGATGACCATTTCATCGTACTTCCTGGTAAAGTTCGAATTCAAGAAGGCCGAGAACGTCAAGAGCGCCAACAAGTACCTCATCCTGATGGAGCTTGCCTGGCTCCTCGTCGTCGTGGGAGGATTCCTTATCAAGGGCGCCGGCCTCGGCGATTCCGTGCACGAGCTGACCTACAAGCTCGGCGAAACCGGACCGGTCATGACGTATTTCGTGTTCGGCCTGATCCTTCTCGGGTTCGCCTTCAAGGCCGCCATATTCCCCTTCGGGCAGATGTGGCTGCCTGACGCCCACTCGATAGCGCCGTCGCCGATAAGCGCGCTGCTTTCCGGGGTCATGATCAAGACCGGCATCTACGGCATCATCAGGACCTTCTTCTGGATGGTTCCCCACACCGAGGGCGCTCATTTCAACGGTACGTTCTGGGGCGTCGTGATCGCCACTTTCGGCGTGGTCACCCTGTTCATCGGCACCGTGCAGTCCATGAAACAGAGCGACATCAAGCGGCTTCTCGCGTACAGCTCGATAGGCCAGATAGGTTACATAGTCCTGGCGGTCGGTTCTTCACTCGTGATGTTCCACAGCGAGAGCGAGTTCGTCAAGCTCATGGGGCTCATCGCGATCGTCGGCGCTATATACCACGTTCTCAACCATGCGATATTCAAGGGACTCCTGTTCCTCTCGGCCGGCAGCGTTCTGTACGCGACTGGCACGAAAGACATGAACAAGCTCGGCGGTCTGCTCAAGGTCATGCCGATAAGCGGAATCATCGCCGGCATAGCCTCCCTGTCGATCGCGGGCGTGCCGCCTTTCAGCGGGTTCGCGAGCAAGTGGACCATCATCTCAACGAACCTGCTCGCCGGAAGCGAGGTGCTTTTTCTGGTGGTCTTCGGCATCATAGCCCTGTTCACCAGCGCGGTAACCCTCTCCTGCTACGTGAAATTCTTCGGTTTGACCTACACTGCGTCAGGCGCGGAGTGGAACATCAAGAAGGAGATCAAGGAGGTTCCGGGGACGATGATCGCTCCCAAGGCCGTTCTTACAATCCTCTGCATCGTACAGGGACTGATTCCTTTCTTCTATTACACGACAATTATCGATATATTCAGCAAGTCGCAGGGATCGATTTTCTATCATACTTTCAGGACTTTCGATTTCAGCAAATACCTTGATACGACCGCGATGGGCGTAAGCCTGACCGGCATGTCCGGAATCGCCACGTCTGTCGCCGTTCCGGTGGTGATGGTGGTCGTTTTCGCGGTCGCGTTCCTGATCGCCTGGGCTCTGAAAAATTCCGCTGGTTCAACCGAGCGCAAGGCCGATACCTGGCTGTGCGGCTACCAGGATCTTCACAACCTGACAAGATACAAGGAAAGCAATATGTTCTCCGCATTGAAGTCTTTCCTCTGGTGGACCGGCGGCAACGTCAAGAAATAGGTGCTTCAAACGGATATAATTATCAAGGGGTAGAATATGAAAGCTTTAGAACAATTGAAAGATACTTTAAAAAGCAAATTCGGCGGCAATATCATCAAATTCGAGTCCCCCCTGGAAGACAGGCTCTTCGTTGACGTCAAGAAAGAGGGCGTCAAGGGGGTTTGCAAGGAGCTGTTCACTCAGGGAGGCCGTTATCTGGTCGGCATAGGCTATGATAACACCAAGAGGGACAACACGCTGGGTATGATACATACCTTCGCGTTCGACAAGGACAGCACAGTTATCTGCGTCAGGGCCTGGGTGCCCGAAAACGACCCGGTGATGGATTCCATCACCCCGGACGTCCCCAATGCCGGCTGGTCCGAAAGGGAATACATGGACCTGCTCGGGATGAAATTCACGGGACATCCCAAGCCCAAAAGGCTTGTACTCTCGGACGACTGGCCCGAGGGAATCCATCCCCTGCGGAAGGAAGTCCCTTACAACCTGGTTCCGCCTCCGGCGGAAAATGTAGCTTACCAGATGGACGAGTGCCCGGAAGGATGCTCGGTAGTTCCGGTGGGACCTTTCCATCCGTCGCTGCATGAGCCCAACCACTGGTCGATATTCGTCGACGGCGAAACGATCAAGGGATGCGACTACCGCGGATTCATGACTCACCGCGGAATTGAAAAGCTCTGCACGACCCAGGTCAGCTACAATGAAGTTCCGTTCATCGCGGAGCGCATTTGCGGTATCTGCGGATCGGTGCATGCAACGGCATATGCTCAGTGCGTTGAAATGGTCGCTGACCTCAAGATCTCCCGCAGGGCGGAATTCATCAGGACGATCATGCTCGAGATAGAAAGGCTGCACTCCCACCTCCTCTGGCTGGGCGTCGCCGGCCACCTGATCGGGTTCGACACGGTTTTCATGCAGTCATGGAGGATCCGCGAGGACATCATGTGGCTCTGCGAGAAATGGACCGGAAACAGGAAGACATACGGCATGATCGTCGTGGGCGGTGTCAGAAGGGACATCACTCCTGAGCTCAAGGACGATATGCTCCGCGTGCTTAAAAAAGTCGAAGAAGAGTGCATTGTCGTTCATAAGGCCATCATCGGTGACACCACAATACACAAGAGGACCAAAGGCGTCGGTTACATGACCCACGAAGAGGCCGTCCAGTGGAGCATAGTCGGGCCTCCCGCCAGGGCGAGGGGAGTCGACATAGACGTGCGCAGGGACCATCCCTACGCCGCGTACGACGCGGTCAAGTTCGATGTTCCGGTCGTCGACACCAATGACGTCTGGGGAACGGTCGTCGTCCGCATACTCGAGATATTTGAAGCGATCAAGATCGTCCGTCAGGCGCTCGATCAGCTGCCCGAGGGCAAGATCATCACTGAAATGGATGATGTCATACAATCACAACGCCATGCGATATCCCATGTCGAGGCGCCCAGGGGCGAATCGGTGCACTATGTGATATCCGGCGACGAAAACAGGGCAGACCGGTGGAGAGTCCGCGCCCCAACCTATCCGAACCTCCAGGGAGTTCCGACGATGCTCCTTAACGATCAGTTCGCCGATTTTCCGATAATTCTAGGAAGTATTGACCCCTGTTTCTCCTGTACTGACCGCGTTCAGGTCGTGGACATAAAATCAGGCAAGGTCAATGTGATGAACCAGAGGGATCTGGAAAGAATGTCAAGAAGAGCATAAGCAGGGGAAGGTATCTTATGGAAGCAGTATATATTATCGTTAACCTTTTAGTATTTCTCGGTCTGGCCCCGCTTTTCGAGGGGATAATCAGAAAGATCACCGCCAAGGTCCAGTCGCGCCAGGGGCCGCCCATATATCAGCCGTATATGGACATTTTCAAGCTTCTGGGCAAGACCACGATCAATTCAGCGGACAACTGGGGATTCAAGTTCGCGCCGATGATGGCTTTCGCCTCGATCGTGTCGGTCATAGCGTTTTTCCCGCTGGCCAACAAGGCGAATTACCTGACCCAGTATGCCGACATCATCACGATCATCTACCTGCTTACGCTGGGGGGGATCGCGGTCCTTCTCGGAGCGCTTTCGAGCAAGAACACTTACGCGAT
Source organism: Spirochaetota bacterium (assembly GCA_022709405.1). Taxonomy (GTDB): domain Bacteria; phylum Spirochaetota; class UBA4802; order UBA4802; family UBA5550; genus JAKLIV01. The sequence continues at coordinate 40,451 of JAKLIV010000002.1, read as the reverse complement.
GATCGGCGCAAGCCGTGAAATGATCACCATGATCATGGTGGAGCCGGTGCTGGCGATGACCCTGATCATGGGCGCGGTCAAGATGAAAAGCCTCGGGATCGACATAACCATGTTCAGCATCAATTCGGTCGGATACGGATGGTCGGTGGCGCTGATGCTGGTCGTCTACCTGGCGGCGCTGCAGGCCTTTGTCGGGCGTCCTCCTTTCGACATAAGCGAGGCCGAAATTGAGATACTCGAGGGACCATTCATCGAGTACAGCGGCCCCAATTACGCACTGTTCAAATATTACATGATGCTCAAGCAGATGTTCTATGCGGCGCTTTTCGTGATGGTATTCATACCTTTCCTGAATACCGGTATTTATATCGTGAATCTCGCCGTGCAGATCGTCGAAATCGGCGTCGTTTTCGGATTTATCTCCCTGATCGGCTCGACGAACGCCAGGCTCAGGATAGATCAGGCGATCAAGTTCTATTCGGTGCTGATAGTCCTTGCGCTCTGTGCGGTCGGCCTGTCAGTATATGGCATATAATTTCATAGATAAGGAGTAATATCGTGTGGTTAACCAGTAAAGTAAAACAGGTACTCATGGTAATAAAGCCCGGCGTCGTAACTCTGAAATATCCGTTCGAGCCGCATCCCGCTCCCGAGAATTTCAGGGGAAGACCGCACTGGGATCACCATAAATGCGTCGGCTGCGGAGCATGCTCGAACCACTGCTCGGCCCGCTGCATACTCGTCCGCGATACTTGCCAGGAGCTGCGTATCATGCTCTACGACGGTTCGCGCTGCACCTACTGCGGCCGCTGCGCGGACGTCTGCCCGGAAAAGGCAATAACGATGAGCCAGGAATTCGAAAATGCGACAGGCGACAGGGAGGACATCACCGAAAGGATCGAGCTTTTCATGCTCACCTGCCAGAGGTGCGGAAGGTGCTATGACATGGAAAACACGAACGCCCTGGAGCGCCTCGACCTCAGGGGCTACCGGTATGACAGCCTCGAAGCAAGGGCTCTTATCCGCAAGACAACGGAGCATTTCGATCCGAATGTCCTGAAAGAAACTGAAAAATATCAGAGACCGACAAAATTATAGGAGTTACGTCATGTTGTCCAATTTAGCTAAGAAATTTTTTGGTCGTTCGCTCTGGGTGTATCACTGCAATTCAGGGTCATGCAACGGATGCGATATCGAGATATTGAACGTCCTGACGCCGTATTACGATGTCGAGCGGTTCGGGATCAAGCTTGTCGCTTCACCCAGGCACGCTGATGTCATGCTAATCTCGGGCGGAGTGACCAGGCCGACACTGGCCCTGGCCAAAAAAGCGTACGACGCCATGCCCGAGCCCAAGCTCGTTTTCGGCATCGGGTCATGCGCCACAGGCGGCGGCAGCTGGTTCGATACCTACAATGTTTCCGGAGGCGCAGACAAGGCCGTGCCGGTAAACTATTTCATCCCGGGATGTCCTCCCCGTCCGGAAGCGATCATTTACGGTGTGGCGCTCGCCCTTGGTCTCGTTCCCAAACAGGCGGCCCCGATCGAGTTGAAGCAGATGGAATTCCCGATCGACATGTACGAAAGAAACAAGGCATGGGAGCAGAGAAACGTTATTTATGAATTGCTGAAGAACTGATTCGAGTCTGTCGCGGCGCGCTCGCCGGATTTCACCGAATGCGCCGCGAATTCGATCAGCAATGATGCGATCTTGATATTAATACAGGGAGTTTTAATATGGGGAATAAGATTTTAATCGTTGATGATGACAAGGATCTTGTGCAGTCCATCGCGCAGGTCCTCAGGTCCAATAAATACGAAGTGGCCGAAGCATACAGCGGACAGGAAGGACTCGGCAAGCTTCTCGCTGAAAAACCAGACCTCATGATTCTTGACATCATGATGGAGCGGGATACCGCAGGTTTCGAAGCGGTTTACCAGATCCGCGATAAAAGGGACTCTTCCAAATACAAGGCAGTCAAGGATGTTCCCATCATAATCCTGACCGCCATCAACCAGGTGACGAACAACCGTTTTTCCCTGAACCAGGAAGAGAGCTTTTTGCCGAAGGTTAATGACTTTTTGACGAAACCCATCAACCTCGATGTGATGCTTGAAAAAGTCAAAGCCATCGTCAAGTGACGCCAACAGCGTTTTATAGTATTGTGTAATGCCAATTGTTCTCTGGACGGCATACGTCCGGGGAATCAATCCCTCTTAATAAGTAACTTAGGCTGTCTTCGGACAGCCTCTTTTTTGTCTGGTTCGAACATCCGAATGATTTTCTATGGCTGCAATCCTGCGGCAGCGTAATATTGTTGCCATATATCCCGATAAAGATATAATACAACCATAGTCTCAGCGAAGACCGGCAGGGATGAAGGCCGGACTCGCGAAGACGGCGTATGTATGAATATCATCCTCAAGTGAAGGGAAGTGGTTATGAGCACCAAAAAAGATGGACACGCCGAGATCATTGTGGGAATACCGTCGTACATGGAGGCGGATTCAATCGGATTCGTGACGCAGCAGGTCGACCGAGGGCTTCAGCGGTATTTTTCGCAATACAGGTCGCTTATCGTCAATGTCGACAACAACAGCGAGGACAATACCAGGGACGCATTCCTCTCCACACCGACCGCAACATCCAAGAAATACATAACCACCCCGCAGGGGGTCAAAGGCAAGGGGAACAATTTTCTGAACCTTTTCAAATACGGCAAAACGCAGATGTCGGATTTAAAGGCAATCGTGGTCGTTGACGCCGACTTGAAATCCATAACGCCCGAGTGGATAAAATACCTCGCTGAACCCATCGTGAAGGGTTTCGATTACGCGCTTCCCCGGTATTCCAGGCATCAGTTCGACGGCACCATAACAAATCATATCTGCTATCCTCTCCTTTACGGCCTGATGGGCGAGAACATCCGCCAGCCGATAGGGGGTGAGTTCGCGTTTTCGCCCGCTCTGATGAGCTACTGGATGGAACAGAAATGGCTGCCGTCGACAAGGCTGTACGGCATCGATATTTTCATGTCCCTGAACGCGGTAATCGGCAAATTCAAGATATGCGAGGTCGGACTCGGCGCTAAAGTGCACAAGGCGAGCGCGCCCAAGCTCGGCCCCATGTTTACCCAGGTGGTGACGACATTTTTCGACATGCTGCTTTCTACGAAAGATCAATGGATGCAGCAGGCGCCAGGGAGGGTGAAGCCCAAACCGCTGTATGGTCTCAAGCGCCTCGCTCCGCCTCAGGAACTGAAAGTCGATCTTCGGTCGCTCAAGGACCAGTTGAGGACCGAGTTTCTGTCGCGGGAAAAGCTTCTGAAGAAATATCTCAGCGAATATCTGTATAGGAATTTCAGCCGGATGGTCGAACACGACCATTTCGAGATGAACACCCTTTCGTGGACACAGACGGTCTACCAGCTGCTCTTCGCCTTCGACACCGGTTCCAGGCAGGTGAAAAGCGATATCATCGAGGCCATGAAACCGCTGTATTTCGCCCGGTCGGTAACCTTCGACTATGAAACATGGAAATACCGCATCGATTACGCTGAGGAAGCCATCCTGGAACAGTCGCTCGCGTTTGCGTCGCAGAAGCCGTATTTGCGCGGTCTGTACCTCGGCAAAGGATGCGGCGTGAAGTGATGCAGCGGGATCCGGAAAAAGCGCCGGCGGTCGTCACTCGATGAATTTTCTGTCCCAGTCCTTCCATACCGGGTCGAGCCCTTTTGATCTGATCAAAGAGCAGATTTCCTCGGGCGTTCGCGTGTCTTCAACCGGGAATTGGTCCCCGGCAAGGCCTGGATGCCCGTAGCCGCCAGGCCCGGTGCTCGAACCGGCGCTCATCATCGTGATTCCGAGAGGGAGCAGGCCGTCGCGGATGCGGGAGGGTTCGCGGGTCGACAGAACGAGCCCGGCATCGGGGAAAATAATCCTCATGGCGCAGATCATGTGAATGAGCGAACGGTCGTCGACCGGAAAGGGAACTGTAAATCCGGCCGGAGCGTTTCTTAGCCTGGGGAAAGATATCTGGATCAGGCTTCTCCAGTATGTCCTGGAAAGATGCATGGCATGCACTGCGGTGAAGAACGATTCAATCCTCCAGTCGGCGAGTCCGAGGAGCGCCCCGATCCCGATTTTTCTGAATCCGGCCATGCCGCCCCGGTCAGGGCCGTTGAGCCTCCAGGAAATGTCCCTTTTCTTACCGGCCGGGTGAACATTCGCATAGGTCTCGCGATGGTATGTCTCCTGGTAGAGCGTGAGGCCGTCAATGCCGGATTCCGCCATCATGCGATATTCATCGGTTTCCATCGGATATACTTCGATCGATACGGATGCGAAACGGCCGTGGATCGATCTCGCGATTTTTGCGAGGTCGGACGGCGTCACTGCCCTGCGGTCCTCACCGGTGAGCAGAAGGATGTGTCTGAATCCGCGGTCGTAGAGTATCCGGGCCTCGTCCTCGACTTCCCGGGGTGAGAGCGTGATTCTCTTGATCAGGTTGGATCTGCTGAATCCGCAATAGACGCACGAATTCGAGCATACATTCGATACATACAGCGGAGCATAGAGCTGGATCGTGTTGCCGAACCTCTGCCGGGTAATTGTCAGCGATTTCGCCGCCATTTCCTCCAGATACTGGTCCGCAGCAGGGGAAAACAGGGGGATGATGTCGTCGGGCGTAAAAGTGTCCTTGGCGAGTGATCTCAGAAAATCTTCCCCGGTCGACCCGTAAATCCCCTTCTTGATTTTTTCCCAGTCATACTTATGGTAAATTTCTTCGAACATGAGAAATCAATCCCGGAGAAAACCGGTCAGCGGGCTGGATGCGCTGGCGGTGGGGCTTTCGGCCGCTCTGCCTGCGAGGTACGCCTGCCTGCCGGCCTCGACGCCTTTTTTAAACGCTTCGGCCATAAGCACCGGATCCTGGGCCGCGGCGATGGCCGTGTTGACCAGAACAGCCGATGCGCCCATTTCCATGGCATGGGAAGCATGTGAAGGGAGCCCGAGCCCGGCATCGACTATAACCGGGACCTTAGCCATCTCGATGATGATTCTTATGTTGTCCTCGGTCTTGAGCCCGCGGTTTGACCCGATCGGGGAACCCAGAGGCATGACTGTGGCCGTGCCGGCCTCTTCGAGTCTTTTAGCGAGAATGGGGTCGGCGTTGATATACGGAAGCACGATGAACCCTTCCTTGACGAGCTTTTCTGCGGCGCCCAGGGTCTCGATGGGGTCGGGCAGAAGGTAGCGGGGATCAGGGGTGACTTCAAGCTTGAGCCAGTCTCCGCAGCCCGCGGCCCGGGCGAGCCTTGCCAGGCGAATCGCCTCATTTGCATCGCGGGCGCCCGAAGTGTTAGGAAGGAGCTGGATGCGCTCAATGCCCGTCACCGAATTGAGAAGATCGTCGGCGGGATTGTCCAGATCTACCCTGCGAAGAGCCAGGGTGACTATTTCGGTTCCCGAGGAAATAATCGCCTTTTTCATCATGTCGATTGATGAAAATTTTCCCGTTCCGAGGAGGAGGCGCGAATTAAAAACCTTTCCCGCGATCACAAGCCGATCGTTTGCTGTAGTATTTGCTTTCATTAGCCTCTCTTCTAAACTGTACTCATAATGAAATCATCCGGCAATCGAGCGCAAATCTTTTTTTGGGGGATTCGATAAAATTATGGGTTGACCTTCATGATATCCGCTGGTTAACTTGAGGCGGAGGGGAACAATCCGCCGCGCTTGCCCCGCACCAGCGAGCGTCCCGGAAAGGGCCGTTATCGCCTTTAATGCCATTTCGGGAAAATCCCTGGTGCGGGGCGGTGAGGAAAGTCCGAACACCGCAGGGCAGGATGCCGGTTAACGGCCGGGCGCCGCGAGGCGACGGAAAGTGCAACAGAAAACATACCGCCCAATGGGTAAGGGTGAAAAGGCGAGGTAAGAGCTCACCGCGCCGGCCGTAAGGTCGACGGCAGTGCAAACCCCATCCGGTGCAAGACCAAGTAAGCGGCCGTCTGAGAGCTGCCCGTTCGAGGCCGCGGGTAGGTTGCAAGGACCTGTATGGCGACATGCAGGCAAGACAAATGGCGGAAAAAACAGAATTCGGCTTACGTTCCCCTCCAATTTTTATTCCAGGCGTTGAAAATTTAGTTGTTGCTGACTTAATTTTTTTTGTATATACTGAATATGTTGCTTTAAAATACTTCTGCGCTGGATAACAGGCGAGGGTCGTTTATATGGAGGCTCTTATATGAAAAAAATCGTTTTATCGACATTAATAGCCCTCGTTTTGCTGATTGCATCTCTGACGATTGACGCTTCAGGCGCCGGCAAAGCGTATCAGGTGGTTGATTTTTACATATGCGAAGAAAGCCTGACCCTTGCCGAAATGCTCGCAAAATCCGCCGTAAGCCGGCAGGAGCTCTATGTCGTAAGCTACTGCACCTGCGAGGGAGTCAACAACGACATGCGTCCCGCGGTCAAGAAAAACAGCTGCATTGCGCCCAAGGACATGGTGTATTCCTGCATCTGCATCGGAAAATCAAGTTACTGACATTTTAAAAATAAATCGCGCGGCGGTAAAACCGAATGGATAGAAACCGGAAAATACTCATATCGATCCTGGCCATGCTTGTTCTCACGGCGGTGATAGCAATCGTCCATGTAAGCCTGACGATCCAGGAAGAAAAGAGCTTCTCTCTTTCCGTCAACGTTCCGCAGTTCGGGCCCGGTGTGGGGATAGCCAGGGTCGAGGGACCGATCGGTTTTTCTGTCGATAAGAGTCCGTTTTCGATGGCAAGGGGAAGCGAGGATCTGATAAATCGGCTCGATGACCTGGAAAAAGATTCGAACATTAAAGCGGTAGTCCTCAGGATCAATTCTCCCGGGGGAACCGTGGCCGCAACCCAGGAGATCTATCAGAAAATCTGGAAGCTCAGGAAAAAGAACATCGTAGTGGTCGCCTCGATGGGAGAAGTTGCGGCTTCAGGCGGATACTACATCGCTTCGGCATGTAATCATATCATCGCCAATCAGGGGACGCTTACCGGCTCAATCGGCGTTATCGCCGCTTCACCGAACCTGAAAGGACTGCTTGACAGGTTCGGAATAAAAATGAACGTGATCAAGAGTGGGAAGTTCAAGGATTCGATGGCCTTCCACAGGGAAATGCGGGACGATGAACGCGAACTCATCCAGCAGCTCATCGACATCTCTTACGAAAAATTCATAAAGGACATCGCCCTGGGAAGAAACATGAACGAATCGGACATACGCCCGGTAGCCGACGGCAGAGTAATGACCGGAGAGACTGCGATGAAATACAAGCTCATCGACGGCATCGGGACTTTCGAGGATGCCGTCGACAGGGCCAGGCAGCTTGCCGAACTCCCGGCATCATCTCCTGTATATGACGAAATGAAAACGCCGCTCGAACAGTTACTTTTTTCCGTCAACGGGATGTTCAGGGGAAACGGACTTATCCAAAACGGCCTTTCCATGGATGATTATTACAGGCTCGAATACAGGTTGCTTCCATGATAATCGCGAAGATCAGGTCCCTGCTCTGGGCGGATTTTTTTCTTTATTCGCTGGTCGATCCGCGCCTTCTCTATAGGCAGATCGGGAAAAACGACCCAAGGCCTTTTCTGCTCAGCTTCACTGTGCCGGCCATATCGACCATATCAGGGATACTGGCTCTTTCGCTTCTGGGAAAACAGACGTCGTTTTTTTTCACGAAAATCACATATGGGTGGATACTTCTTTTCATCTGGGAGTCTTTCAAGATTGTCATCCTTGCAGCCCTTATGGACATGGCATGCCAGTTCCAGGGAAGCAGGGGGAACATACGGGAGATGGTGAGCCTGCTGAACTTTTCGTTGTTTCCACAGGCGTTCATCCTTCCGACATCCATGATTTTTTCGATCATTAATTTCGCGCCGGTTTTCATGTTTGTACTGTTTTCGCTTGTTCTTTTCGTGTGGTCGGCGTGGATCGCGGTGATCGGCATTTCAGAAATGCATTCGATTCAGGCGGGTCGTACTGTTCTCATTTTTATTTTTCCATATCTGTTCATATCCATCGTTTTTTTCTTCATGGGCCTTTTATCGTTGATATCGCTCGTCAGCTATATTACAACCTGATGCCGATCATCGCGACGTATCGAACGCTCATGAAGTCCTTCCCGATATAATCCACATAAACGAAGTCAGCCCCTATTTCAAGGAAAAGAAAACGGTAAAAGGTTATCTCGATTGAGAGTCCGGTCAGGAAATAGGGGTCGGTTGACCATATATCAACCGATTCTGTAGTATTCGACGCTGCGTATTCGAAACGGGTAAAGCATCCGCCTCCTCCGAAACGCAGGGTTACATTGATAGGCAGCGACAGGGCCGTGGTAAGAAATGCGTTGCAGCCGGCTGAAATATTCATGGTATCGAACTTGATTTTACCCGGGACCTGTTTGCCTTCGAATTGGGAGAAAGAGGTATCGGCTTCAAGGCCGAAATGACGGAAAAATCTGTAATTCTTCAATAACCCGAGATTGCCGAAATTCAGGCTAAAACGAAGGATTGCGGTAGCATAGCCGTCGTTGTATGTATCAGCCCAATCTTCGAGAGGCACCGAATAAAAATAGCCCGCACTTATTTTCAGGCCGACATTGAGGAGGTCCTGGACGAATATACTCTTTTCTTTTTTTGGAGCCTGCTTTATCTCGAATTTCTGCCAGTCGCTCTGCTGGCCGACCTTGTCGAATTTATTGACGGCGGTGATTTGTATCCAGTAGGTGCCTGCCGGAAGGTCTATCTCGATTTCGCCTTTCTGCGTGCTGGAGGATATGACGATCTCTTCAGAGGAATTTTTAATCGCTACATCATAACGGACGACGCCCTCCGACTCTTCCCATGTGATGCGTTTTTTATTGGCCTCCGGCTTGTCTTCCGCGCCGAGTGGACGGGGAAGGAATAAAAACAGGGCCAGGGACAAGAGAGCAGTTGATTTGAAAATTCGTACCATGTATCACTCTATATAAATGACATCGGGGATTTTGATCTTCAGGCCCGAGCCGCCTGAACCGAGCTTGATCCTGAAGTTATTCCTGGTTACCGGACTCTTACGGAGGACCCTGTTGGTTCCTTTTTCAAGGTCATATGCCTGTACGGTCCAGTAGAATGATCCGACATCCAGTTTTTTCAGGTCTCCCATCTCGCACCTGTTCTCGGTTGTATCGATATTCGTAATCCATTGAGCCATACCGGCCCTTTCCTGATACAGGCTCATCCGGTATGAAGTGGCGCCCGCGGACTGTTTCCATGAAAATGTAATGCTGTTTTTATCGATCATGTCGATGACCGAACCGTCAGCCGGCGCAACCCCAATCGGTCTGTCGAGTTGTTTGAGCACGGTAAACTGTCTCGATGGGCTTTTCATCAACTCGTTTCCGTCGGTGTCTTTCATGGTGATTCGCCAGAAATAACGGCCCGGCTTGATTTCGTCTTCCGCGGAGTAGAAATCCGATGTTTCTATTTTTCTATATATATCGCTGAAAGACGCATTTCGTGCAATTTCGAGCATGAACGATCCATCGATATCGATTTTTTTCCAGGAAAAATTGATGTCTTGCCCCGAAGAATCATCCTCGAGGGCCATGATTTCGTTCTCCTCCGGTTTCACCAGGACAACTTCCTCGGACTTGATTATTTCGAGGCCCCTGATTTCCGATGCAGCCGTGGAAGCTCCGTCACCGAGAATTCCGGTGACTCTCCAGAAATATTTCCCGACAGGCAGATCAATCTCGGGAGCGACAAAATTGTTGTCGGTTTCTGATGTATGTATGGTCCTGGCAAAGTCCTGATCGGAGCCGATGTCAATCCTTGATTTGACTATCTCATCGCTCTTTTTCCAGGAAAAGACGATGTTTCGTTTCTGCGCGACTATCTGGCTTATCTTTTTATTTTCTGACGGGGATATGAGCCTTGGAGGTTCGACCTGGTTTCTTTTATCGATGATAAGCTGATACACCGGGCTCGACCCTTTGAGCTCGAGGCCGCTTATCCCGGAAACCTTGTTTACTTTCCAGAAATAGTTGCCCTTGGCAAGATCGAATACCGAGAGGGAAGGAGACGAGACTTCGGTGGATGAAAGGACATCTTTCATGTCCCTGTCCCTTGCTATGGATACGCGGTATCCCGAAACCATATCGGTTTCGGTCCATTTTAACTGAATCATAGGGAGCTCGGTCCGGTAATAGACGACGGATTTATTCTCCGGCGAGATGATCCGGATTGCATCGTCGCGAACGATGGAGAAGCGTCTTATCTCGCTGAGTTCCATTTTTTTTGTGTTCCGATTGATCCCGGTAAGTCGCCAGTAATAGTTGCCTTCAGACAGGGGGATGGCCTGGGACTCGCCGACAACCCTGCGTTTGATCGATCCTTTTTCAAAAAGCGCATCAGATGATATTTCCAGGTTCAGGTCAAACGGGCCCTCGACCTTCTCCCAGCCGAAAGGAATGTTCTCTTTCGAATTGGCCGACGGGCTGGTGAAATACGCCCTCGGTTCCGGTTTGAGCAGCTTGATGGAAAGCTCAAAAACCTTCACCTCATCCTTGGATGCGATTATCTTCTGGTCCTGTTTCAATGTCTGCTTCTCGCCGCCTGCGTCAATAACGGCGTTACCCTTGTTCACCGTAAGGCTGAGCTCCTTGCCGCTTTCCTGCGTGAGGCTGACATCGCTCTTGTCTATGGATACCGTGGTGCCCTGGGATTTGATCTGAAGCGTCTTGAGCGATTTGTCGGAGACGTCTTCCCTGCTGGCCTTGATGGATCCCTGGGTAAAGTCGATGCCGACCTCGTTGTCGGTCAGGGAGATGAATATCATGCTGTTTTCGTCCAGGGATATTTCGGTGCCGTCCTTCAGCTTTATGACGGCTTCGGACAGTTCCGCGGTGCGGATGGAGTCGTAATTATACACGGGCGTCTTCTGCTGGACGTCTTCCCATACGACCTGCGATGAGTATTTCCTCTGTGCGATCTTTCTCTTGAATGTCAGGGTGCCCACGACCTCGGAACCGCTCAGGTCGACTTTCCTGGTGACGTCGAAGTAGAAAAGAAGGGAAAATGTAATGATGACGGATGAAATCCCGCCGACTACGAGAAGATCACTCCTTGATAATCTCATATTTCTTTTCACCTTCTTCGAGGGAGTCACTGTCGCTGCTGCGCCTGTTGAACGGCTGGGGCTCCATTCCGAGCAGGACCCTCAACTCGTCCAGAGTCTTTATGCGGGATGGATCGTCGTAACGTCCCAGTACGGCAAATATCTGCTGCGGGGCTTCCTTGCCCTTGACCTTGATTGTCTGCATTTTCTCAACGCTGAAGATTTCCTTGACGATTTCGTAGGCGTCCTCGCTGATCAAAATGTCGGTCCCGAACGGTTTGTTGAGCGATTCGATCCTCGATGCGAGGTTAACCGCGTCTCCGATGACCGTGTATTCCATCCTGGCCTCGGATCCTATCTGCCCCGCGAGCACCGGCCCCGTGTTGATTCCGCAGCCGATCTTGATGAGCGGCTTTCTCGATCCGCCGCGGTCCCTGTTGAAGTTAATGAGCTCTTTGCGCATGAGCAGGGATGCGTTGATGGCGTTTTCGGTGTCGTTACCCTTTGAAAGGATCGCGCCCCATGTGGCCATGATCGCGTCGCCGATAAACTTGTCGACGACGCCGTGATGGGACTCAATGATCGTAACCATTCGGGTCATGTAATCGTTGAGGAACTCGACCACTTCCTCCGGCTCAAGCTTTTCCGATATCGAGGTGAAGGAGCGTATGTCTGAAAAGAAGATGGCGACGTTTTTACGCTCTCCGCCGAGCCGAAGCTCTCCGCGCATCGCAGCGTCGGCGATCTCCTTGTTGACGAATTTGCCGAACGCGCTTTTTATTTTTTCGCGCTCTTCGAGTCCCTTGCCCATTTCGATAAAGGAATAGGTAAGCTCTCCGATTTCATCCTTGGAAGTGGGCCTGATATTGACATGATAGTTGCCCTGTATGATCTGCTTGGTGGCGACAACCAGTCTGATGATCGGGGTGGTGATGCTCCTCCCGAAAAAGAAAACGATGAGGATGGCGGTCGAGAGCATGATGATCATCAGATAGATGTTTCTTCTCTGGATATTGTAGACTTCCTGATAAGCGGTCGCCTCTTCAACCGAAGATATGACGCCGCAGCCGTAATTTGGAAGCTTCTTGAAAGACGCCAGATAGTAGACCTGGTCGCTGTCGGCATATCTGGTCTGGCCGTTATCGATCCTGCTTTTCATCATCATGACAACGATAGGAAGCTTGGATAGATTTCCGCCGGAAAGGACAATCGCGCTCTCGGGATGGGCGATGATGTCACCTCTGTCGTTGACCATGAAGGGTTTGACGATTCCGGATGTCTGGAATGCTTTGAGGAGCGTATCGAGCTTGAGATAGAGGACAAGGACCGTGGCTACGGGCTGGCCCCTGACCGGCCTGTAGGGCAGGGACACGGTAAGCACCGGCGCATCGAGACCCTGGGATGCGTTATGGACAACAGTCTCACCCTTGAACGAGCGGGAGATCGGTTCTGAGATGCGGGATTGTATGTCGTCGACTTTTTCTCTGGAAAGAAGATACCGGTCCATCACCGGCGTGTTATAAAATGATTTTATGGTCTTGAACGGCTCCTTCTCGCTCCCGGCGCTTACCAGGCCGCTGTAAAGAACGTCGCTGGTGTTGAAATCCGTTGAATCGGCGTCCGTGTCGGATGATTTGAGCATCGTGGAGGCGATGAGGATCGATTTATCGATTTCGGATGCGACCTTGGATGATATGATTTCTGAAAACTTGAGGTTGTTTTCCTGAACACGAACGGTGTTGTCATTTTTAAAAAAATATGTCGCGATGAAAATCATTCCCGACATCGAAACAATGATAATTGAAGAGATAATTGTTATCAATTTGAATTTGAGCGAACGATAAAACGGCCCCGAGTGGGCAGCCCGTAAAAATTGTTCACTGATTTTGAGGTATTCCTGTTCGGATAAACGGTTATCTTCTTTCTTTTCTTTGTCCTTGTCAGGCGTTTTTGGCGTTTTCAGGGATTCCTGATCTGCCCCTGCCGGTTTTCCTGGTGCGAGAGGTGCCGGTGCGGCAGGGCGTTCCGTGACTTGCCTGGCGGCATCCGGAACAGGGGCGCCTTTCGCCCTTGCGGATAATTTGCTCTCAGTCGTGCTTTTAGCGGGCGTTTGAGCTGGAGCAGGCAGCGTTTTGGCGGATTCGGAGGGCACTGACCCGGATGAGGGCATGCCTTGTCGCGCGAGGCCTTTTTCTCTCATGTAATCGCTGAAAGCGTGAATGAATGCATCATCCTCGTTTTCCTTGAGGAGCCGTTTTCGTATATCGCCGATGGATCTTTTGGATTCTTCGGCGGTTTTACCGGTAAACATGTAAAAGCATGTTATTATTGTGAGGGCGTAGCTTTTTCCGTATGACAGTATGTAGCAGTTTCCGGTGGCAAAAGCGCGGTCTATTTTTTCAACTGCCTTAAGCATTATGTCCGGACGACCCGCTTCAAGGGAGTCCAGGTGAATCGTGTGAACCGTGAATCCGGCCTCGCGGTATGCATGTACGAGCCCGAGGTATGTTTCGGATTCAACAATATCCGAAGAAATAAGAAAAATTGTCGACACCTGATGATCGAGGAGCCTTCCGATTTTTTGACGGGAGATGAAATCGCCCAGTACCGACGGCGAATCCTGGGTCGAAAAGTGTTCAAACAGTATTTTCATGGTAACTGCGGTCCCTTGTACGGTTTGATATATTTATCGGCTTTCAGGGGAATTAACCCCAGTCAGCGATTAATATCCCGATCCCTCTTTGGAAGCAATTATTTTTTACAGGCCGCGAATGTTTTCGCTCCGTAAAGCGCCCCTGTCCCTCGTCTCGAGCACGCGGTTCACTGTCTGGATCATCGCAGAACGGTCGCGCTGGAGGGTCCCGTTGACTGGAAGATAGTTGGATGCGTGGATACCTACGAATTTCAGGTTGTCGATTGTTATATTCTCAAACAAAGTTTTCATCTCTTCAAGCGTCTCGAACGGATCAAGAAGCGTAAATGATCCATTTTCAATCTGTCTGTACAGTTCTGTCCCCGGTACGGGGGTTACGGTCAGCGCGGCCAGGTATTGCGGCCGCATTTTATTCGTAATCTCTGCCGTAGCCATGGCGTGCTCTGTCGACCCGTCTTTACCAGCAAGACCGAGAAGCACCATGGATGAAAGATTGATGCCGGCAGCCACCAGGTTCTGGCCGGCCTGGAGCATTTCAGCGGCGTTGACTCCTTTTTTTACCGATTTAAGAACACTGTCGCTGCCGGACTCTACGCCGAGATAGGCCTTGGTCAGTCCGGCCGCCCTGAGAGCGCCCAGTTCGGACATGCTTTTTGACAGCGTACTCTGTGGACCGACATACGACCCGACGTGCCGCAGAGAGGGAAATGATCGGTACAGCAGATTTATGATTTCGAGTAGCATCCCGTTATCGACCGCTATGGCATCGCCGTCACAGAGAAACACCTTTTCGACGTCTCCATAATGGGCCTTCGCCATGGAAATATCGGTTTTGATGTCATCAAGCGTGCGCACCCGGTACTTTTTGTCCTTGTACATCCCGCAGAATGTGCATCGGTTGTGGGAACAGCCCACCGTCACCTGGAGCAGGTAGCTGTTGGCTTCGCTGAATGGCCTGAAAATATTTCCTTCATATCGCATGATATGAACTATTTTTCATAATATGGAATTCCTGGCAAGAGATTAATATATGGAATATTTCAGGAAAAATCAGCCTGAAAACAGGCGTGACTTCATCTTTTTTTTTATTTTATCCCCCGTTTAATCGTATTAATCAAGAGGAAAAACGATTGATTTAATAACAGGGGGAATTACAATGCAGAAAGATTCGCTTTACAACAAGGCGCAGGCAATGACAATACCGAAATCAATAATCGTGAAAACTGTCAGGGACGCCATCGAAAATCCCAGCGAGGTCAGTATCAACGATCTTGCAGAAGTGATCTATAGCGGAATGCATGCTCAGGCTCTGATGTCGTCACACATTGAAGATAACTCACGCGCAATTGAAGAACAAGCCGGTATTATGAAAAATTTGATTGATTCAATGCATGAAGGTTTTACCCGGATGGACATACGATTTAATGACCTGCTGCATCAGTCTGACAGACGCTTCGAGCAGGTCGATAAACGCTTCGAGCAGGTCGATAAACGCTTCGAGCAGGTCGATAAACGCTTCGAGCAGGTCGATAAACGCATTGAACAGATCGATAAGCGTATTGAACAGATGGATGGCCGCATTGAACTGATGGATAAGCGCTTTGACGGCATATTCCACCAGATGGATAAACGTTTTGAGCAGACCGAACGTCGTTTTGAACAGGTCGATCGCAGGTTTAACCGGATTACTGCACTGCTGACAGCCGGTTTCGCCATGGTGACGGTCCTGATCACTATATATAAATTTATACAATAGAATTATTGATGAACCTGCCTGATGTTGTTTATCCCGAATAATAACAAGATTGGAAAAAACGGTGATGTTCGATGAAAATTAAATTTTGGGGAGTCAGAGGTTCGATCCCGACTCCGATTTCAGGCGCGATCGTCGAGGATAAAATACGCGCCGCTCTTTCAATGGCGAAGCCAGGGGACATCTCCTCGCCAGAAGCGGTCGAATCGTATATCAGGACACTTCCATTTTCGGTGCGCAGCACCTATGGCGGCAATTCTACCTGCATTGAAGTGGTGACGGATACCTCGGATGAAATAATCATCGATGCCGGCAGCGGCATCAGGAATCTCGGCCGTGAGCTCATGAAGGGGGACTTCGGCAAGGGCAGGGGCCTGGGATATATTTTTCTCACTCATACGCACTGGGACCATATCCAGGGTGTTCCTTTTTTTCTGCCATTCTATATAAAGGGCAACTGTTTCAATATCTTCTCTCCGTTCGACGACATCAAGGAGCGCCTGGATTACCAGCAGGTGCCGACACATTTCCCGGTCACGCTGGATTACATGCCGGCCGAGAAAAAGTTCTACCGGCTGGAGCACGAGGAGGAATTCGTGCTGAACAATACGAGGATCATAAACAAGCGCATGCCGCATCCCGGGGGGGCGTTCGGATACCGGCTGGAAGAGAACGGGAAAGTGTTCGTTTACACCACGGACTGCGAGTTCAACATCGATCATATCGACCTGATCGACACGTACCGGGAATTCTTTCTCAATGCCGATGTGGCCGTGTTCGACACTCAGTACACCTTCGAGGAATCGATCGACAAGATGGATTACGGGCATTCCTCTGCGTCAATAGCGATCGATATCGCCGTCAAATTCAACATCAAACGGCTCATCCTGTTCCACCATGACCCTGACTACAACGACATCAAACTCGACAATGTCCTGGCCAACGCCAGGACCTACATGAGCTTCAACCGCCATGTCGGGAAACTCCGGGTCGATATCGCCCACGAGGGCCTCGAAATAGACCTTTAATCAGCCTTCCTTCTGGATTCGGTCGATGTCGGATTCGCGGCCGAGCATGATCATTACCGTACCGGGAAGAATGATATCGTCCGCAGATGGCGCTATTTTGATTTCACCTTCAGCCGGTTTCCCGCCTGCCTCGGCTCCGTAGCGTATGCCCAGAATCTGGCAGGAAAACCTGGAACCGATCATGAGCTGCCTGATGCTCTTATTGATGAAGCCCGGAGGCGGCGATACGTCCATGATCACGTAATCGCCGGTCAGGGGAAGATAGTCGATTACGTTTTTCCTGGCGAGAATTGTTCCGAAGCGCATGGCCATGTCCCTTTCCGGGAACAGGATGTCCGAAATCCCCTGCATTTTCAAAATCTTTTCATGATCCTCGGAAATCGCGCGAACGACGATACGGGAGATGCCCATTTCCTTGAGGTACAGGGAAATGAGGATGCTCGCCGTCAATTCCTGGCCTATGCTCACGATCGCGCCGTCGAAATCCTTTATGGGCAGCGAATGCAGTACGGATTTATTCGTCGCGTTGCCGATTACGGCATGGGTGATGATGTCTTTGGCCCGCTGGACTGTGTCCCGGTCGCTGTCGATGCCCAGTACCTCGCATCCGTTTTCGATCAGCGTCTTTGCAAGGTTGAGGCCGAAATTCCCCAGGCCGATGACGATGAATTTTTTCATGGTTGGTCTCCTATCCGATCATGATGTGCTCTTCGGGATATTCGAGATGCTGCTCCGACCTGCCGGTGGTCAGGCCCGCGATGAGGGCAAAAGGCCCGAGCCTGCCCACGAACATGACCACCACGAGCAGAAGCTTGCCGAGATCATGAAGTTTGGCTGTAATGCCTGTGGAGAGGCCCACGGTGCCGAACGCCGAGGTTACTTCGAAAAGGCCGGTGATGAACGTATGGTGGATGTCGAACGAGTAGGTGAATAGCAGCACAAAAGTCGCGAACGAAACGAATAGACCCGCCAGGATGATCAGGGTCATGCTGCCGTTGATGGTGTCGCTGTCAAGGGCGCGCTCCCAGAACACGACCTGGCTTTTTTTCGAAATCCTTGAAATGACGACGCCCAGAACCACCGCGATCGTGGTTGTCTTGACGCCGCCGGCGATTGATCCGGGCGAGCCGCCGATGAACATGAGGCTGACCA
Source organism: Spirochaetota bacterium (assembly GCA_022709405.1). Taxonomy (GTDB): domain Bacteria; phylum Spirochaetota; class UBA4802; order UBA4802; family UBA5550; genus JAKLIV01. Next base: position 22,711 of record JAKLIV010000002.1, on the reverse strand, counting down.
TGGCAAACAGCGTGCTTCCCCTGAGCGCGCCAATATCGATCGTGTTGAACCCGGCGGTGCGGCATGTCATCGACTGGAAGAATGCGTTCATTATTTTTTCGGCCACGGTGAAGTCTCTTAGTACGTAGTTCCATTCGAGCGCCAGAATGGTCAGGGTGCCGTAAACCAGAAGGACTGCGGTCATGATCAGGACAATCCGGGTGTGGAGCGAATACTGCATGAATAGGTTTTTACCCTTATTATGCCTTGTACGGGCCATCTCGCTGAGGACAAGGAACCCGAGGCCTCCCAGGATCACGTCAAGGCTTACCGCCCCGGTTACGATGTAATCCGAGCTGTATCCCATGAGGTTGTCAGAAAAGGTCGAAAACCCCGCATTGCAGAAGGCCGACACCGAATGGAAAAGAGCGTGGCCGATGGCATCGACAGGAGGAAACTTCCGGATGAAGCGTGTGAAAAGCACGCATGCTGTTGCAAGTTCGATGAAAGCCGTGTAAAGAAGAATGCGTTTGAGCAGGGAACGTATCGGTATCCGGTTACCTTCGCTGTACATGCTCTCGAAGGTGAACCTCCATTTCATCGAGTAATTGCCGCCCATGAACGAGAGGATCGCTATCGAGAAGGTCATGATGCCGAGGCCGCCGAACTGGATGAGCAGCACGATGACGATTTTGCCGAAAAGCGTGAAGTCGTTCGCGGTGTCGAGGACCGTCAGGCCGGTCACGCACACCGCCGAGGTGGAGGTGAAGAGCGCATCGACGAAGGATATCCCATGAGTCGTCGATATCGGTATCATGAGAAGTCCTGATCCGGCAAGAATGAGTGCAATGAAGCTCAGGATCACTTTCTGGAGGGGATGCATGGATTCCCTGATGCTGCGGAACCCGATTTTCAACGTGGTTTTATGCATAATAACAACCCTGGGGCCTTGTGGTCATGAGTTGGCGGATTTTATGAAAATCGGGCCAGGTAGTCAAATCATTTTTACGGTTTGATTAAAGGCCTGAAATTCGGCGAATAAAGGCTGTGAATGATGGATGCTCGATTCATATGATGAATACCTCGCGTAATACCTGGTATGCGCGGTTGATCTCCTTCATTTTGTTGTCGTCGCCGTCGTGGAGGTCGGGATGATATTTTCGCGCCAGAAAATGATAGGTACTGGCAATGGTTCTGGCCGATGGCTTTGTAAGGCCGAAGATGTTCAGTGCATTGTCGATTTCGCCTTTTTTAAAGGCATAGATTACGATGCCGTTCATCAGTTTTTCCAGCAGACCGCACTTCCCGAATGATATATTTTCTTCATTAATATAAAAATCTCCGAGCATGTCTATGCTCGGCCGGGCCCTGTCATCCCGATACAGGTCTTCGTGATCAGGACAGTAGACGCCGCTGCATCCGCTTCCGCAGAATGCGCCGCTCTCCGGGAAGTAGTGAAAGCATCTGCCCATGGCAGGATAGCGGACGAGCCTTATTCTCATAGGGTCAAGATGCAGGTACATCCCTCTAAGGGCAAGGGGTCTCCGGGCTAGGTACAGCCGATGGTACAGGGCGAAATGAATATCGAACAGACTTTCCGCTCCTATGGGCAGCCGGTCAAGGCCGAATGATTTTTTCAGCAGATCGGCTTCCATTACAGGCTCCGATTTGTTTTCGAGATAGCTCAGTATCTCATCAATGCTCATTAATAATGTTATCAGGATGCTTCTCCGGTTTTTAAAAGAATCGGATTCAGGATGATCCTTATAATAATAATCATTTTTGTGAAAGCACAAATCAAGCATGAAAAGTTATCTACAAAGATATAATTGCTGCCTGGATGATGTATATTGCTCAGAGTAAATTAATAATATTTGCTTGACAGTCATGCTTGTAAAAATAATAAACTGACATGTCAGTCTAATTTAATGAGGATTACAATGAAAACACGCATTACCGAACTTTTAAAAATCAAATATCCCATTGTCCTTTCAGGAATGAGCTGGATCAGCACCCCTGAACTCGTTGCTGCCGTATCGAACGCCGGGGGAATCGGTATTCTCGCCACCGGCATTCTTTCTCCTGAAGAAACAGTCAGGTCCGTTACCCGGGTGAGGGAGTTGACTAAAAAGCCGTTCGCGGCAAACGTTACCCTGTATTTTCCCGGTTCGGAAAAAAACGCAGAAGTCCTAATCGACCTGAAAGTACCGGTGATCAACTATTCCCTCGGCAAGGGGGGATGGATAGCAGACGCAGTGCATGCTTACGGCGGCAAGGTCATAGCGACGGTGACGACGCTGAAGCACGCGCTCGCCGCGCAGAAAGAAGGAGCCGACGCCCTGATAGTGACCGGCCATGAGGCAGCGGCCCATGGCGGCGCGGTTACCTCTATGGTTCTTATTCCGACAATCGCTGATGCGGTCGACATCCCCCTTATCGCGGCAGGCGGGTTCGCTGACGGCCGTGGCCTGGCTGCTGCGCTGGCGCTCGGGGCGGACGCAGTGGCGATGGGAACGCGACTCATGAACACGGTTGAAAGCCCGGTCCATGAAGCACAGAAAAAAATGAGCGTGGATAAGAGCGCCTTCGACACGATCTATACCGACAGGGTCGACGGGATGAACGCGCGAATGATGGATTCACCAGGACTGCGCCGCCTGATGAAAAAACGCTTCAATCCCTTCGTGGCGGCGTACAGGGCCAGGTCGATCACGAAAGAGATCGGGCTATCGATGTCATCAATAATCGGGGGAATGATCTCTCCCGCGCCGAAGAAGAAAACTGCCGCTCCAGACCCTTCACGGGATAAAAAGCAGGCTCTGTCGGCTGGCCGGAATAAAAAGAAAGCCGTTTCATTCGAAGCCGCAAGAAAAATGTTCAGGACCATGAAGCAGATGTCGAGAATGGCGGTCGGTTTCGGCGCTTTCAAGACCGGCACCATGGACGGAGATAACGAGAAGGGCGTTCTCGCCCTGGGCCAGATCACCGGGATCATCCGCGATACTCCTGCGGTAAGGCAGGTGGTCGAGCGCACGGTCCGGGAGGCGGCTGATGCCTATGCGAAACTGGGGGGAAAGCTGAGAAGTTAGAAACTCCTCCGGTCAATTGGGGGTCATCTTCATTGAATCGATTTTCCATTGAAGCGAGAATCCCCTACCTGACACCGTTTCGGGGCGCACCTTCGGAATAAAATCCCAGGCTGGGATGACGATATCCGAGCCGCATGTCGTGCGGATATCGTCGGTCGAGATTCCCGGCATGATTTCAATCAGTTCGAGTCCCTTTACGGTCAGCCTGAATATCCCGATCGTGGTCACGTAGTAGACGTTCTTCCCATCGCGGAGTGCCGCGTCGGCATTGAACGTGATCTCATCGACTTTGCTGACGAATTTACCGATGCCGGGCTTTTTTATTTTCAATAATCCGCCCCTGAGCGAATACTTCGCTCCGTCCATCCAGTTGCCGACGAAAATGATTGTCTTCGCGCATGAGGTGATATTCGGAAATCCTCCGGGACCGACATAGTCCGCAAGCGACCCGCTCTTACGCGATACGTTGACGTTCCCTTTCGAATCGACCTGCAGAAAGCCGAGCACCGCAATGTCAAGCTCCTTTTCGTACAGGTGGAACATGGCCGAGGAGCTGATTATCCTTTCAGGGTTGATCCCTGCCCCGAAATAGATCCCCGAGGTGGGTAGGCCGTTGTATATGCCGCTTTCTGTCGTGAAAACGAGGTCGTTGTACAGGCCGCTTTCAAAGAGGAGACGGCTCACTTCCTCGGGGAGCCCCACGCCGATGTTGACGACCGCTCCGGGCCTCGCCTCCTCGACAAAAAGCGAAGCCGCCATTCGGGCGATCGTCGACTCGGTTTTTCCCCGTTGTGGAGTGATCCCCATGAAAAGATTGATCAGCTTGATGATGAGATACGCCTCCTTGATATCGGCGCTCGCCCCCTGCGTGAACATGGGATAGTAATTCGTCTGCAGCACTCCTCCGGTCTGCTCGTTTCTGGGGTTGACGACGACGGCGTCGATCATCGAGGCGGGGATGGATATGGATTTTTCATCTTTCTCGATGATGCCGCTCACGGTTGCAAGCGCAATCCCCCCGGCGGCTTTGGCTGCACGGACACCGTCGAGGTTGTCGGTAATGACCGCGGCGTTTTTGAAGTATATGTTGCCCTCCCTGTCGGCGTATGGAGCGCAGAAACAGGCGACATCGATCGTGGGAAGCGAGTATTTCAGGAGCTTGCCTGACGGTCTTGACAGCGAAGGCAGGGAGCCGGGATTCGGCAATGTCATGATGGTGCCGGGGCCGGACCTCGGATCAACGAAGGTGCCGGTCCCGACGCCTGTTTTTATCGAGCGCACGCCGCGGCCCTGCGCCTCGACGAGAAATGCGAGCACACCCATGGGCATCGTATGGAGCTCGATCAATCCCCGGTCGGCCATCATGAGCAGGGATTTATGGGTTTCCAGGTGCGCGCTTATGTGCCGGTCAACCAGTCCGGGGACGCCCAGCTCCTCGATGGTGCCGGGAGCCTTTCCTCTGCCTCCGACGCCTCCGAGGGCGACCAGCGTGATACCCCGGGGAGATGCGGTTTTCATGAAACGTTCACGTATGGCCCAGTAAAATATCGAGCACCGGGAATTGGCCGCTATGCCGGTCGTGAAAACCGTCGAGCCGTCGGGAATCATCGCGACCGCCTTTCTCGCTGACTTGAATTTATCGCAGTCGAGACCGGAAGGGGAATAGTCGATGTTTCGTTTTTTCCAGGTAAGTCTGAACAGGAGAAGACGTGCTATGGATTTAAAAAAGGGAATGTCTCCGCCTTTCCTGTCGAGACGGTAAAGAGCGAACTGTTTCAGGGTATGGAGAAGGTCCCTGTTGATCATGGCCGTTGCATTGCAGCCGGCGGAATAGACGCGCCATGGCTGAGAATATCATAATCGCCGTTATACGGACATGGCCATACTAAATAACCGGCGACGGGATGTCTATTGATTTATTGAAACGTCTGGCATGGCGGGTGAATTTTTAATGCTGCGCCCGCTGAAGCGGCGGGCGCCATGGATTGCAATGAGCTGATCCGAATGCTTGTTCGAGGCCGGTCAGCCAGCGCTTCCCTGCTTAATCGACCTGATTTTTTTCCGCATTATGTCGGGGAAGGATTCCGAGTACTTCATGTCCTGGGGCAGTATGTCATAGAACTGGACCGCCACCTTGTTTACCTCGTTGTAAGGGCTGGTGATCGCCGCTTTTATGGGGCCTCCCATATACGCCTTGGGAAGAAAGCCGATTTTTTTCGCAGCCTTAAGGGGCTCGATCGGGTCCGCGTAATTGAAGGATTTGTCAGGGTCATGCCTGCCATGCATGAAATTCGTGTTGATGATTTCCATGATCGAACGGGCGGCAAGGGTGTAAAGGCGTTTGTAAACATCCTTCGTCTCTTTGAAATCCTTGAGGTCCCAGGTGTCATTGTCGGTCGGCAGCGGCGGGAGCGCATCGAGCTTGTCCAGTATGTCGAGTTTATCGGTTGCGCCGCTTTTTTCGAGTTCCTGGATGATGGCCATGGCCAGTCTTTTGCCTTTACGAAGTTCTTTTATGGTGATGTCCAGTTCTTCTTTTCTCATGGCAAAACCTCTTTTATGGAGTATGGAAATTTTTATCAGAATAATCTACAGAAAGTACAGGGAAATGACAAGCAAATAATCAGAATCTTGATGGGTTCTTTGTGAGAAATATCACTTTTTTATTATATCACGGATCACGAGGCCTGCAAGCATGAATCCGAAAATTCCGGTAATGTGAACAAGTGAGCCGTTCACCCGTTTATTTCTTACAGGGCTGTGGGGGGATTCGGAACCGCCGCAGGGGACTGGCTCCTCAATCATGGTATCGGGCGAGGCCGGGTCAGCATCAGCGATATCTGCACAGGCCGGAGCTATCGGCGATTCATCGCTGAAAACGCACATGATATCGGTTGATACGTTTTTTTTACGCAGGCCGGTACGCACAAGCCGCGCCAGCGGGCAGGTATGAGTGTTCGACAGCAGCTCGGTCCTGATCCTCGAGGGATCGGTCTTGGCGCCTGCCCCCATTGAGGAGAATACCGTTATTTTTTTTGTTATGCATTCTTCGATCAGGTGAAGCTTGCTCTGTATGCTGTCTATGGCGTCGATCACATAGTCATATTCGGACAAGTCGAACTTATCATAGGATTGAACATCATAGGAAATACCGATTGCACTCACGTCGAGGCCGGGATTTATTTCGAGCAGGCGTTTTTTCAGCACATCGGCCTTGGGCATACCGGTATTTGCTGATGTGGCCTGTACCTGCCGGTTGATGTTGGTCGGGCAGATAATGTCGTAGTCGACTAAGGTTATGTGCCGAATTCCGGTGCGCACCAGCGCCTCGGCGCACCAGCTTCCGACGCCTCCCAGGCCGAAAACGATGACCTGTGTGCTGGCCAGTCTGTCCATCGCTTCTTTGCCCAGGACCAGCTCTGAACGGTGGGTCATGATCGAGTAATAATTTTCGGGAAGCCGGTTCATGCTTCACGTATTGCCATGGAAACTTTTACCCTGTCAATGAAAATATGGGATGAGTGGAACCGGGATTATGGCGTCTAAAAAATGCGGTTTCATAGAAAAAGTATCGAACCGAGATCGACAAGAGGACCACGAGACAGAAAGGCAGCCCTTTTCCCTGATTGCATGATGAAAGCTATGACTGCATCCCGGTCAGGATGGCGGTCGAGCGAGCCGGTGAAGAAAACCGTGTCTCCAGTGGACCCGGATGCGCCGCCGAGAAATCCATGTTCGTACCCCGGCAGGCGCACATGGCCTGGAACAACAAGCAGCGATGACAGTCCGTTTTCTTCGGCCCTGCGGTGAATTCCTGCGTCCGCGGTGATGATCGCGCTTTTACTGACGATCACCGTTGAGCACCTGGAGTAGCCCTGGCGCACGTCGAGCATGCGCACTGAAGCTTTGTCAAGCGCGCTTCGAACCACAGGGTCGGTGATGTCGGCCCGGTGGAAGGCGCAATTGCCGGCCAGCGCAATGTTGAAAGAGCAGTCCGCCGGGTATTCAGGGCCGAGCTCGGTCGGGCAGATGACGGTATCGGCGAAACTCCCGAGACTCTTCAGAAATCCGGCATCGATGTTCCGGTGGCAGTAGACGGTGCGGCCGAGCACGAACACCTGGAGGTCAGGGTGGCCGAGAAGCGGCGGCGCGACGCCCGGGCACCGGGGGATTATAACCGGCCTGATGTCGAATTTCACGAGGGAATCCAGCATCTCCCGCGTGGCGTCAGGGCTAATGATTGCGGTTCGGTCGATGGTCATGCGCGTCCGGGAATCCCCCTGAATCCCTTTTAAAAAGAATTGACAGGTGAAAACATGACAAGAAAAGTATGTCGAAATCAAGCATTTATTAATGAAAGGTGAAGCAATGAAACTTTCAAGATACATGGTCCCGACGCTCAAGGAGGTGCCCTCGGACGCGGTGGTCACCAGCCACAGGCTCATGATCAGGGCCGGGCTCATCCGCAAGGAAAGCGCCGGCATGTACGCGTACCTTCCCCTGGGTTTCAGGGTGCTCAGGAAAATCATGGACATCGTGCGCGAGGAGATGGACCGCGCCGGCGCGCTGGAGTTCCTGATGCCGGAAATGACCAGCGCCGACTTATGGAAGGAATCCGGGCGATGGGACACCATGGGGCCCGAGATGTTCCGCATAAAAGACCGCAACGGGCAGGAGTACGCGCTGGCGCCCACGCACGAGGAAGCGATGACCAATGTCGTGCGCCAGATCGTAGCGTCATACCGCGACCTGCCGGTGACCGTGTACCAGATGAACACCAAGTTCCGGGACGAGATCAGGCCGAGATTCGGCGTGATCCGCAGCAAGGAGTTCATCATGAAGGACGCGTACTCTTTCGACATGAACGAGAAGGGGCTCGAAGAATCATACCAGGCCATGAGAAAGGCGTACCGGAGGATATTCGAGCGCTGCGGCCTCGAGACGATACCGGTCGAGGCCGATACCGGGTCAATGGGAGGGAGCAACTCCGAGGAATTCATGGTCGCGTCGGAAGTCGGCGAGGAATACCTGCTGCTGTGCGGATGCGGATACCGCGCGAACCAGGAAAAAGCCGAATACCGGCGCACGGGCAGGCAGGGAAACGAGCCGCAGGCGGATATCAAGAAGGTCCCGACTCCTGACGTGAAAACGATCGATGACCTCGTCGCGTTCTTCAAGTGCGGGGCCGATAAATTTTTGAAAAGCATCATATACCTGGCCGACGGAAAGCCGGTCATGGCAGTGGTTACCGGCGACCGCGAGATCAACGAGCTGAAGCTGAAACGCGCGCTGGGAGCGACCGATCTCGAGCTCGCACCGGACACGGTGGTCATGGACGTGACAAAGGCACCGGTCGGGTTCGCCGGCCCTGTTTCCGATATAAAGATACCGGTCGTGTATGACCTTTCGGTCGCCGACGTGGTGAACGGCATCACCGGCGCCAATGAGAAGGACATGCATTTCACGGGCGTGAACTCCGGGCGCGATTTCACCGTAAAGAACGAGGCGGACATAACCTCCGCGGTGGAGGGCGACATGTGCCCGAAATGCGGCGCCGCCATGAGCGTGAAGAAAGGCATCGAGGTGGGACATATCTTCAAACTCGGATACAAGTACACCAAATCGATGAACGTGACCGTACTCGATGAAAAGGGCAAGACCGTGACCCCGATAATGGGCTGCTACGGGATAGGCGTCAACCGGACAATGGCCGCGATCGTCGAACAGCATTACGACGAACGGGGAATCATGTGGCCCCGGTCGGTCGCGCCTTTCGACGTGCACATGGTGGGGCTGGGCAAGAGCCCGGAGGAAATTGCCCGGGTGGAAGAGATATACGATCTCCTGGTCGAAGGCGGGATCGACGTCCTGTACGACGACCGCCAGGCGAGCCCCGGCTTCAAGTTCGCGGATGCGGACCTTATCGGCATCCCGGTAAGGGTGACGGTAGGCAAGACATACTTTTCCGGCGGGGAAATAGAGGTCAAGTCCCGCGGGGGTTCCGAAATTTTGAAATCCGCAAAGGAAAACCTTGTTAAGCTTGTCAGGGAAACGATGAAATAACCGGCGAAGAACCGCATGGAGTCATTTTTCATGCCATGGTGATGGTCAAAAACAAAAAAATGATAATAACAGCCTATTCCGATTGACATACAGGAGCGGGTTGTTAAAAATGTTCCTGAATCGTCATCTTTGGCTATTTACTAAAAAATAATAATTTAAGGGAGTAAGGAGATGAAGATAGTTGTCTGCTTAAAACAGGTTCCAGACATGGAATCCAACTTCAAAATCATCGATGGAAAAAGCATTGATGAATCCCAGGTAGCTTTTAAAATCAACGATTTCGATAACTACGCCGTTGAAGCAGCCCTTCAGCTGAAAGAAAAAAACGGCGGCGAAGTCATCATCGTATCCGCTGGTCCCGACAGAGCAGCCAAAGACATCAGACAGGCATTTGCAATGGGAGCCGATTGGGGCATCCAGATCAATGATCCTGCAGTCCAGGCTGGCGACAATTTCGTGGTTGCCCAGTGCCTCCAGAAAGCGATCCAGGGCATCGGCGGGGTGGACCTCGTTCTTACCGGCGTTCAGGCCGAAGACGACCAGGCGGCCGTTACCGGCGTCATGCTCGCCGAACTTCTCGGAATGCCGCACTGCACCAACGTCGTTAAACTCGACATCAGCGGAGCGAACATGACCGTCAACAGGGAGCTCGAAGGCGGACTCAACGAGGTCCTCGAAATGAGCGCCCCCGCGGTCCTCAGCATCCAGTCAGGTATCAACGAGCCCAGGTATCCGACCCTCCCGGGTATCATGAAGGCCAAGAAAAAACAGCTTGATGCCAAGAAAGCGTCCGATCTCGGCGCCAGCACGGATTCGAAAACTGAATTCGTGAAAATGTTCTTCCCGGTTTCCGACAAGAAAGCGGAAATCATCAAGGGAGACCCTGCGACAGCGGCCAAAGCCCTGATCGACAAACTCAAAAACGAAGCTAAAGTGATATAGTGAAGGAGGGCAATAATCATGGCTAAAATATTAGTAATTGCTGAACACAGAGACGGAAAGTTAAGCGACGGTACGCTTGAACTCTGCAAGGCCGCGAAAACGATCGCCTCGGCGATGGGATGCGAGCCTGCCGCAGCTTGTTTTGGAAAAGATGATTCGATCGCCAAGGAAGTTGCGAAATATATCCCCACGGTATTCTGCGTGGCAGACGCCGCTCTCGAGAAATACACCTCGGACGGATATGCACAGGCGGCCAAGGCCGTTATCGATTCCCAGGACGTCAAAGGCGTTCTCATAGCCCAGAGCTATGACGGCGTTGACTTCGCGGCCAAAGTCGCGATGGCGATGGGCGCCGGCATCGTTTCCAACTGCAACAAGGTTGCTGTTGAAGGCGGAGCGCCTGTTTTCACCAGGAACACCTACAATGGAAAGATCCAGGAACAGAAAAAGGTCAAGACCGACAAATTCGTCGCCACTTTCGAGAAAGGCGCGTACGAAATGGAAGCAGCAGGCGGAGCAGGCGCTGTAACAGCGGTATCCGCATCGATAAGCAACGTCAGGACTAAAGTGAAGGAAGTCATCGCCACCATGGCCGGCGCTGTCGACATTTCCCAGGCCAAGATAATCGTATCCGGCGGCCGCGGACTCAAGGACGGCGACAAGTACAAAGACGTCATCATCCCCCTTGCCAAGAAGCTCGGCGGCGAGTATGGCGCATCCAGGCCGGTCGTTGACTCCGGCTGGACCGAGGCGGCACGCCAGGTCGGACAGTCGGGCAAGACCGTCACTCCGGACCTGTACATGGCGATCGGCATCTCCGGCGCCATCCAGCACGTTGCCGGCATGAAAGGATCGAAATGCATCGTCGCGATCAACAAAGACCCTGAAGCTCCTATTTTCAACATAGCGGCTTACGGGATCGTTGCGGACCTCTTCGAAGTCGTTCCCCAGCTGATGGAAAACCTCTGATAACAATATCAGAATCCAATAACAAAAAACCCCGCTTCCGCGGGGTTTTTTGTTTGGTGATCGAAATGAATGGTTAATCGAGTTCGTATGCCCCGATGGACCAGGGCGCGGTACGGCGTGTGCCGTTCATGTCAATTTTCTGTGCTGATGAGTTTTCGGGGAAAAGAACGACGCCTGAGAGGTCGAGGCCGCCTTCGGTTACCGATGCCGGGCTCGATGCCGTTAGATTGTATTCGGCGTCAAGGGCCGGGTCAATGTCGATGTTGCCATAGATGCTGTCACCCGTATCGTCGTCGTTGTAGCCGTCGATATCGCAAAAGTAATTCGTGATGCACATGAATCCGAAGAATACATTGTTCTTCACCGAGGGGAATATCCCGAACGAGGTGTCGCTCAACATGATGTCATTGCCGCCCGCACCGGATGATTGCCCGATAATGATGTTGTTCTGCACGTCGGGCGTTGTGTCACGGTCGTCGATGCCGGTGGCATAGATACCGATTGAATAGTTAACCGTGCCGCTCACGATAATGGTGTTGTTGTACACGTGCGGAGTCCCGTCGGCAAACCGCAGATCCAGCCCAGTGCCCCTAATCGAAGCTGCGGCCACTATGACATTATTGCATATCATGGGTTCAATGGCCTTGGTGTCCCCAAGTCCATAGCAGTATATTCCAACTGTTGTAGATCCTGATCCGGCATCAATATGGTTTTGCGAGATTACGCAGGACATCGTGGTGTTCACGGTGTCGTTAGTGATCTGGAATCCATACGTTTCCCCCGAGACTGACGCGCCGCCGTTTATGTCATTGCGGGAGATCACCGAAGTATTCCCAAGGGGATAAGATACGACGATACCGAGAGAGGCGTTGTTACCAGTACCTCCGTCGATCGTGTTGTCGGTGACGATCTGGTCTGCGGCGGTTTCAATGTAAATGCCGTTTGAGTTCGCATTTGTGGAGGAGCCGCCATTGATGTCATTGTGCTGGACAATCATGCTGGAGACATCTCCATTGACATAGATGCCATTTGATTCGTAGTATCCTGATCCGCCCACGATTGTGTTATAACGAACTGTGGCAGTTCCGCCTGATATATTGACGCGAACGCCATGAGAATTGTCAGGATGAGTGGTGGTTACGGTAAACCCTTCCAGGACCCATTCTTCGGTTGAAAATCCGGAAAAGGCTACGCCGAAGTTCGATGTGGCAACCCCATGTATTTCGGTGCCGTAGGTCGCGTTGTCGCGGTCCTCTATGTCGCGGTCGTTCCAGTCTGTTGCGCTGAATCCGCCGTACAGTGAAACGCCGTCTTCAAGGGTAACGGATTCGGCGTAGGTTCCGGCGGAGACGCAGACTTTATTGATGTCACCGCTGACAGCTGACAATGCCAAGGTTATCGTGGGCAAAGGGTCTTCGATGCCGCCGGTGTTGACATCAGCCCCATTTTTTGATACAAAAAGTGTATCGCGTACACCTGTTGCAACATCGAGCATGGTTGCGGATGACTGGAGATGGGATGAGTCATCTTCTGCGACAATATATAGATCGTAATCAGTTGAGTAAGAGAGTCCGTACATGATGAGCGCGGTGGCCGTACCGTTATTTAAAGTATCTGATGCGGTTCTCGATGTTACAAGGGTCGAGCCTGCGGCATCCTGGCCGTTTTTGACCTGAAGAGCAGAAGGTCCATCGCTTCCATCTGGAAGCAGAACGCAATAAACAGTTCCATTTTTGTTTGCCGAAGCCTGGATATAAAGGTTGGTATCAAGCGTCGATATGCTGGGATACCCCACGGACCACTGCGGCAGGTCTGGCGATTTTTTATCGCTTGAAGAAGAATCGTCGCACCCAGCAAGGATGCCCAGGCAAAAAAAAGCTGCCAGGAAAATCAATAAAGATTTTTTTCTCATGGGAACACTCCTGAAATTTTGAGATATTTGGTGAAGGAATTACAGAAAAGATTTTTCAGGTAGTAAACGGTTTTGTCAACGGTTTTACCGTAATATCACTGATAATCCGCATGTAAATGGACCGTTGATATCAGGGTGAAGCTGCATACGGGCTGCATCAGGCGGTGCATGCAGGACGGATTATTTTTCAGGCATGGGAAACAGGTTTGTCCTGAACAGCACGCCAGGTCGGACAGTCGGGCAAGACCGTCACTCCGGAGCTGTACATGGCGATCGGCATCTCCGGTGCCATCCAGCACCTGGTCGGAATGAAAACATCTGATACTGAATCAGAATCTTATAACAAAAAACCCCGCGAAAGCGGGGTTTTTTGTTATTGGATCGAGTAAGAAAAGCTAGTCTATTTCATATGCCCCCATGGTCCAGCCGGGAGTACGATCTCCGCCGATTTTATCTATCTTATCGCCATCTGCGTTTTCAGGGAAGATCGCAACTCCTGAAAGGTCGAGGGCGCCGGCGTTCACCGATATGGGAGTGGATACGGTCGGAGCCAGATCGGCATCGAGAGCAGGATCAACGGATATATTAGCTGAAATCCCGGAGCGGAGTCCATTCAAGTCGGTAAGTTCAAAATACGCAGTCGCGGCTGTTATTATAGTGCATGTGCAGTCGTAAATATCATTGTTCATGATATATGAAAAAAGACTGTTGCTGTTGTTTTCCTCATAAAACGCCACGCAAAGCGATGAATCGCCAATTATAATGTTGTTTCGGATATCGGGAGAAGATGCTTGGTTAACTGATCCAATGGATGAAATTACGTTGGCTTGGTCGGTCCCTGAAGTTGATATGGTGTTGTTGTAAACCAAAGGGCTCCCGTCGACATCCTGAAAGAGCAGCGCCCGGGGATGTGTGCCAACCGCTTTGATGATATTGTTACATATTATTGGGGCTACCGTATATCCGTCTGCAGAACCGTAGCAGAAGATACCCCGGCAGTTTTCGCCGTCGCCTGCGTCAATGTCATTGGAGTGGATCATCGGTGCGGAAGTTCCCACGATATTATTATTATAAATCGCGATTGCGTAGGTGCTGTTTGAATTAGATCCACCGTTTATGGTGTTGCGGGCAATAAGAGAGGTGCTTGCCAGGGGATAGGTAATGGTTATACCGTGTGAAGAGTTTGCGCCGGATCCGCCGTCGATGGTATTGTCGGTGATGACTTGGTCGGCTGATGTTTCGATGTAGATGCCGTTTGATGTGGAGCTTGTAGAACTGCCGCCGTTTATCATATTGTGTTCGATAACGGTCTCAGCGTTGTCGCCATGGATGTATATACCATTCGACTCATTATCGCCGGGGCCGCCGTCAATGGTGTTGTATCTGACCGTGGCGGAGACATCGTATATGTTAACAGCGTATGAATTATTAGCATGGGTGCTCTGGATGGTGAAACCCTCGACGATACTATCGCCCGTGGATGTGCTGGTAACCCCAATGGCGCTCTGGCTTGTGCCAGGTCCCTGGATTATTGTCTGGTAAGTCGCATTTGACCGGTTCACCCTGTCGCGGTCGCTCCAGTCTGCTGCGCTGAAACCGCCATACAGGGAAACGCCGCCGGTAAGGCTGACGGATTCGCCATATGTGCCTGCTGCTACGTAAACTTTTTTGAATGAACCGGTAAGGGCCGCGGCTGCTGTTACTCCCGCCTGAATTGTCAGTTTCGGAAACATTGGATCCAGGCCGGTATTGGAATCATTTCCGGTTTTTCTTACGAAAATAATATTCCGTTCGCCGATAGCGACCGTGTAATTTTTTATTGCGGTACGCTGGTTCAGGGTTGTATTTTCCCCTATGATATATATGTCATATGCTGTTGAATAGGGAAAAGAGCTCATGGTCAGGACCGTGTTCGTCAGGGCCGTTATTGCCTGATTGCCTGAATTGAATGCGGCCGCACCGGAACCGTTTTGACCTGCGATTATCTGGTCTGCCGACGGCGCGGGATCGCCGGATGATACTGCAACATAATAAACGGTGCAGTCTTTATTGGTTCTCGCGGTAGACGAGATGTCCTGGCCTGTGATGCTTACCGTATCAACAACTGCCGCCGCGGTCGGATACCCTGAAGCCCATTTCAATCCCGAAGAGGATTTCTTGTCCGAATCATCGTCGCATGAAAGCAAAAATAAGGACAATATAAACACGGTGCACGGGATCAGAAAGCTGGCTGTTCTCTTCATTTTGGATCTCCTTGAAAAGATAGTTACATTGTACATATCGTACGGTCAGACCGAAGTCGGATGCTTGGATGCATCCGGAACAGCTTAATTTATCAATCCACATTGCGCGCGTCAAGTAAATCCCGGAAACCGGAGTTCATGGAAACAGTGTCAATCTTGTGCGGAAACTGAATCAGAACCGGCGGTTTATACCCGGTTGCTCCCAACCGGGCGATGAGATTGCGGCAATTGCGGATGGTGAAGATCGTTTCGTCGTATCGGCCGCTATTTTTCAGGCATGGGAAACAGGTTGGTCCTGAACAGCACGCCGGTCATGAGGCGGCCGTCGTAGATATGCGCGTACGAATCGTAACCTTCATGCTGGCGCTCGAAGCTCGAGACGTAGAAATCCCCGATGAAGCCGAAATAATAATCGACATAGTGTGCGACCCGGAACTTGAAATTGAACCCGGCTGCGAGCCCGAACTGGGCGGGGGACAGGTATTGCGTCACTGCAGCGGTCTTGTTCGGCAGCATGTCGGAATCCCCGTGCATCGAACAGTCGGTAATGACCATTATGTCGAGGCCGGTGAGGAAGTTGAAAGAGAATATGCCCCTGTTGGCTGACACGATCAGGTACAGCGGGGCCATGAGGGAATGCATGGTCGCCTGGGCATGAATGTCGTCGCCCGGTTCGATGTTCGTCATGGAATAGATATAGGAGAGGCCGGTATGGATCCCGAGCCGGTTGGTGAACATCTTTTCGAAAACGAAACCTCCACCTGCGAGGTAGCCCCAGCCCCAGTCGTTCTGGGAGCCGATACGCTGCCATATGCTGGTGTATCCGCCGGTAAGGACGAATCCGAAAGAGACATTGGGGTCGGGCTGCGGTTCATCCGCCCTGACCGCCGAAGGAAGATACAGGGCCGCGCAGACGATGAGCAGGGTAATCGCTTTTTTCATGTTCACGGGCCTATTTCTTTTCTTCCATCAGGCAGGTCCCATTGAATATCGATCCCGATTCGATGCAGAGTTCGGGAGTGACGAGATCGCCGCTGGTCTGGCTTTTTTTGTAGAGGTCGATCCTCTGGGTTGTCTTTATCTTGCCGTTCACGATGCCGCTTATGGAAACGAGGTCGGCCTTGATGTCCGCGCTGACCCTGGCCTCCCTGCCTATGATGAGATGCCCGTCGGTCTCGATTTTTCCCTCGAAAATGCCCTTGATCTTGAGGGAATTCTTGAATGACAGGCGCCCCCTGAAGTGTATATCGTCAGCGATCACGGTGCCGATCTTGTTTTCGTCTTCGAGAATCTCTTTGATGTTTTCGGTCATACCTGCTCCTTGACGGGAATTGGAAGTAAAACGGCCGGGGACGGAGAGCCCCGTAAACGGTGGTAATTATAAATAATGTGAATTTATCTGTCAAATAAAATCGGTAAACGGTTCCAGTCTCCGGGCGTTCCTCCGGATGCCAGAAACCGGGATTTTTACGGGGCAGGGACTAATCTTCTTGAAATAATTACGGGATGATGCATCATAGATTTTTCGGGGAATGACGGACGATGGAAAAAATTATTGAAATAGCCCGCGAGATAGGCCTTCTCATCCGGGACACCGATATCTATAAAAGATATGAAAGGGCCGGCAGGATGCTTGGCTCCGACAGGCCGGCGTCGGAAATGCTCGACCGGTATTATAAATCGAGCGGGGAAATCGAAACCAGGAAGAAAATGGGCGATATCGTCGAGCAGTACGAAATCCTGGAGCTGGAGTCCCTGAGGGACGAAATCAACCGCTCCCCGGTAATACTGGAGTATCTCAAATGCGAGAAGGAATACGCGGAACTGCTCATCCTTATCCAGAAAGAAATAAGGTCAAATGAAGAACAGGGAAATCAACTTTGACATAAAACAGCTCGTTTCGTTCCTCGAAGTGGCGCGCGAGCAGAACTTTACCCGCGCGTCGAGGAACCTGAGCCTGGGCCAGGCGACCATAAGCCACCACATCGGCCAGCTCGAAAAGATGTTCGGCGTGACCCTCATGAACAGGACGAGCAAGGATTTCTCCCTGACTCCCGAAGGCGAGGCGTTCAGGGATTTCTGCATGAAGCTGTTCGGGGATATCGACGGCCTTCTGCGGAGCTTTTCGGAGGCGGCATCGGGCGGCGTGGCGGAGATAGCGGCCAGCACCATTCCCTCTACCTACATCATTCCGGCCGTCATAGCCCGTCTCAAGGAGAAGAATCCTCAGTTTTTTTACCGGGTAAGCGTGTCCGACAGCAGGGAAGTGGTCGAGCTGATCAAGGAGGGCAGGGCCGAAATCGGGGTCCTTGGAAGGCTGATTAAGCATCCGTCGCTCGCGTACGATCGGCTGATGACCGATGAAATCGTGCTGATCGGGCCGAACCCGGGTCCGGATACGGTATCGGCAAAGGAAATTCCGTCGCTGAAGATGATCATGCGCGAGTCCGGTTCCGGGACCAGGAACGCGGTTGAAAATTCGCTTTCAGGCATGGGCATCCGCCTGTCCGACCTGAACATCGTGTACGAATGCAGCACCACCGAGGCGGTAAAGGAAGCGGTCGCGGCCGGCATCGGCTGTTCGTTCGTCTCGAAGCTGGCGATTGAGAGGGAGCTTGAGCAGAATACCTTCAGGATTATCAGGACAAGGGGGATGACGATCAGCCGGGACTTTTACGTCGTTTACCAGAAAAACAGGCCCCGGGGCAGGGCGGCCGCCCTGTTTCTCGATGAAATCAGGCGCAGGGTGTAACCGAAAACTGTCCGGCTGCGCAATAGAAAAGCCGCGACTGCTCGCGGCTCAATTACACAAACGGTATCGATTATACGGATAATTCTATACTGCCTTCTGGACTTTTCCCGATCTTATGCACCTGGTGCATACGTTCTTTCTCAGGACGCGATTGTTCTCGACGACCCTGATTTTTTTCACGTTGGGATGCCAGATCTTCTGTGTCTTTTTGTTCGAGTGGCTGACATTGTGCCCGAATTGAACCGCTTTTCCGCAAACTTCACATTTAGCCATAATGATTCCTTCTGTACAGTAATATCGAGAGGCCACTATTGATAGTATTGATATTTTTTTCAAGCATTTTATTGAATTTTTTTATTACTCCTGCAGAGACGCGATAAATCGCGTCTCTGCAGGAGGGGGGAACAGCAAGTCCGCCTGCACCGAACGAATAAAGGAATGCATAGAACGGAGGTAGAACATGAATAGAAGGTGAATAGAACATGAGACGGAGCGGTAGGCTCCGTGAGGCGTATCATCTCTTCATGCCATGATCCGTCAACCGCGCCTCAGGCAGAATGCGGCTATGATCGTTAAGGTTACCATAAGAGCAATGATCGAAGAAATACGATTTCCGGCCAATAATAAAAAAACTGCGATCTGCGTGTTTTCCACGATGCCGCTGCAGGATTTTTTCGTTATAATTATAATATTTGTAAGCAACCGAATAATATCGGGAAAGTTAACTATTCACAATCTTACAATAAAAATAAACAGAAGCTTTCGGGGAGGTTTTTCTATGTTTTCCATGCGGTCTGCTGCAGGATTTTCATGCGCTTCGATGATGTTTCTTCTTATCGCTTTCATTTTTGCCTGTTCTGATTCGGGTGGAGGAGGAGGCTCGGGCGGAACGGGTGACGTGCCGCGATTCGCCTATGTGGTCAATACATCCGGCACGGTTTCGGAGTATACGATGAACTCCAGGACCGGGCTGATGCGTTACGGTGGATACGTGGCTGCCGGAACGCTGCCCTGCGCCATCGCAGTAAATCCTGCCGGCACGTTCGCCTATGTCGTCAACAAGACTTCAGGCTCGGTTTCGATTTATGAGATTGATGGAACCAGCGGCAGACTGACGGAAATTTCATCGGGTTCGCCGCTTGCGGTGGGCGCCACCGCCACCGGAATAGCGATGCATCCTTCAGGACAATACCTGTACGTGACCGCGTACAGTCCCCATATCTCGCGATACGGGATTGACGGTGAATCCGGAGCGCTCACCCTTCTGGGCACCACGACCGTATCAGCCGGGGACCCGCGGCCGAGTTCCATTGCCATGGACAAAAAGGGTAAATACCTGTACGTTGCAAATGACCTCGACAACACCGTGGCCGCGTATTCAATCAACTCGTCCGACGGGTCGCTTGCCGCAGCCGGCGAAGCCGCGGCTGCCGACGGGCATCCGCAGTCTGTAGCCGTTCATCCCTCCGGGAGATACGTGTATGTCATGAATTACAGCGGGGAGAGCGTTTCCATGTATGTCGCGGACGGGAGCACCGGGGCGCTTTCCCTGATCACCGGGGCGCCGTCCAATCCCATAGCGACCGGAAACGCTCCTTCGTGCATCTTCGTCGATCCGGACGGGGAATATGCCCGTGTGACCAACAGGAATGACGATACGGTATCGGTATATTCCATAGACGCGGACACGGGGATACTCTCGCTGGCTGAAACCGCAGATACCGGGAACGGACCTTCATTCGTCACCGCCGACTCGTCAGGGAAATTCATTTTTATAACCAACAATACCGATTGGGCAGTTTCGATGTACACGAGAGATGCGGATACTGGAAACCTGGTTTGCGCCGGAACGGCGCCCGCGCTCTCCGGCGCCGGCGCCATGGCAATAGTCAGCGGTTCAGGTTCTGAAACCTGGGCGGGCAAATATCTCTATGCGGCCGGGGATGATGACAATACCGTTTCAGCATATAACATTGACCGGTCATCAGGGGCCCTGTCGTCAGAAATCGCAACGACGTGGTCAATAGGCGCGTACGTGCGGTCGGTCGCGGTCGATCCCCTGGGCAGGTTTTTCTATGGTTCAAACAACAGTTCGTCGAACAATATCGCGGTATTCGTCATAGACCCGTCCACCGGGGCTTTGAATGCCGGCGCCGCCGCGAGCGCGGGAAATTATCCGATGTCGATCGCCATAGACCCTGCCGGGAGGCATTTGTATTCGGCCAATTATTCCGATAGCACCATTTCGGTTTTTACGATTAACCAGACGACCGGAGCCCTGTCCGGAGGGACGTCATATGCATGCGGAACCAATCCCGGTTCGGTCATGGTCGATCCTTCGGGCAGATTCGTGTACTCGGGCAACAGGGGCGGTAATTCCGTGTCGCTGTTCCTGAGAGACCCGTCGACAGGCGCGCTGTCGGGCCATTCCGAGACGGTCATCTCCCAATGGCCCTATTCGCTGTCGATTGATCCTTCAGGAAGGTTTCTGTATGTCGCAAGCGATACCGGACGCAGCCTCTCGGTGTTTACAATCAATCAGACGAACGGCGCATTGACCGAAGATGCCGAATCTCCCGTCGATGCCGATATCACGACACATTCCATCGCCTTTGACCCCTCGGGGAGATTTTTGTATCTCAACGGATCCGACAATATGAAAATACTTATATACAGGATCGAAGGGACGAGCGGAACCCTGAGCCTGGTTTCATCAAAAGACATGGATTATTTTCCCACCTTCTGGGCATTGATCGATCCCTCCGGACGATTTTATTATAGTCCGGTCAAATATCACGACGCCATATTGACGTATACCATCAATCAGTCCACCGGCGCGCTGGGAGACTATTCAATACTTAATGTTTCCTCATCGACTGATCGGCAATACATAATCGGACTGATGAGCGTCAACCCATAAAAGGGGCCGACGCCGGGCCGTTGTCGTCGTCACTGCCCGTGATTTTGAGAAGGGGCTTTCCTCCGGGGAAGGCCCCTTTTTTCATGCGCGCCCGGCGGGGATGAATTGATGAATTATTGCGGCGTAATATTCAAGTTTTCATTTGATTTTACGGATAAAACGCAATACACTAATTGATATACTTCGCAACATCCATTTCCCCGTTTTACGGTTCACCCTGATTGACATTACTTCAATTGAAAGTATGAATTTCAGGAGGGAATATGAAACTCAATCCGGGATCAATCGCAATACTTTTCAGTACGGCCCTATTCGCTTTCTGTTCATGCGATGAAGGCGGGGGCAAAAAAAGCCATGGAGACGCGCCTGTCGCGCCCGAAGACCCGGTCTATATTGTGGTGAACGACCTTTCCGGAGAACCCATCGACGGAGCTATCGTCGGCGGGGCGCTCTATGCCTATTCCGGGATAGCCATGGGCGAAACTTTTATACGGGACAGCGGATGGCTGGCGGTCGACGCCATGGGTTACGTTCCGGCCGATATAAAGCCGCTCCAGTACTATAACGGATACGCTCTCGGCGAGACGCGTCTTACCAGGGTCCAGCAGATGGTTTTGCTCGATAGCGGCGATACCGGTATCCTGGAATGCGTCGACGACGGCGGGGCTGCGCTTATCAGCGCGGAGGTCAATGCATCGGATTTCATGGTCAAACCGGTCGCCGTGAGCGCGGCTTGGATATACCCGGACGATCTTGAGGCGGGGATGGCGCCTTTAAACGGGGAAAATCCCGATCTCATCGGCGCTTTTGCGCTCTATGCGCATGACGCATCATTGGCGTCCGTGGGGCTGGCGTCGGGCAAAGAGCTCTCGGTGAAAGTATCCAAGCTGGCCGTCGGCAATCCGGTTTCAGCGCCGGAACTCGCGGACTTCGATGCGGCTGACGGAGTCTGGGAGATCATCCCTGACGCATGTAACAACGATCCGCAGGACGAATCCTTCTACAGCTGCGATATCCCGGAGCTGTCCAACGCATTCGGCCTGTTCTCGTCAGAAAGCGGGCCCCAGCCCGGATATATCCCGGCCGTTCCGGAAGATGCATCGATGCGGGAGGGAGCGACATCAATCAATCGCGCCCTGGCTGCGGCGGGCGTTGAGGATGATTACTACCAGGCGAACAAGGCATATAACGAGCGCCTTAATGAAGTCAACGAGCAGGGGCTTGATCCGACCACGGACACTGAACTGATCCAGGACTGCAACGCCCTGTCGGATGCTGCGGTCAATTATGCAACCGCGAATCCGGGCTTTACAGCGGTCCAGCGGACGCTTACCGCGGTCGAGGCGGCGCTGACCACCGGCCAGGACGATCTGGCGCAGGACCTTTCGGAACAGGCAACCTCGATGGTCGAGGACCTCGTTTCCGAAGCGCTTGCCGAATCCGGAAGCTGCGAGAGCATACACGAGCTCCTGATCCTCATGCAGAACCTGATCCTGGTCGCCGGCAGCGAGGAGGTCGAAAACCAGCTGCGGGAGAAAATAGAGAGCATCATGGAAAACTGCCGTAAATGGACCGGGAATATCATGATCACGATGCCTCCGGACCAGACCCACCCGGCACTGGATCAAATGACGCTGGACTACCATGGAAACATCTGGGGAGAAAAGCATACCATCAGGATGTTTATGGACCCGGAGACATACGAGATAGAAGGGGAGGACCATGTCAACCTCGGGGATTTTTTAATCGGTACTGTCCATTACAGCGAGAAAGACAATCCCTGCGAATGCTCGGTTGAGTATAATCCCAACTCGGGTTTCATCACGAACGTTTTCGTGTTCA
>JAKLIV010000199.1 GCA_022709405.1 Spirochaetota bacterium | reverse complement strand
TGCAGTCGTCGTCCATGAATTTTTTTCCCGTGACGAAACAGAATCTCGCCAGAACGAGCCAGCGGGGCAGCCTGCCCGGGGCCTTGTGCGCCCGGCCGGGAACGATCATGCGGCTCAGTTTCACGATGCGCGCCGCGAATGCCCTGATTTTCTCGGCCGGTGATGCTGTTCCGGCTTTTTCGTTTGCTGTCATGTTGTTCTTCCTTTCATGGTTTTTTCAGGCGATGGATGGCTGCCTCATATGGATACGGTCTTTGTATTCTATTGTCATTCCGGCCGCAAGAGCCGGAATCCATCTTGTATGTATAACAATGGACTCCCGCTGGAGCCTGTACCCGCGAAGGCGGGCACGGGAATGACAGAAAAATTGATTCAGCCTTCGAGAGCTAATATTCTGTATTGTACTCCCCCCCGCGGTGCTGTCAATTCGATTATGGCGTTTTTTCGGTTGACAAAATATTCCGGTCAACTACGGTGTCCCTCTCTAGCAATCTAACTAAAAAGGATGTGATTTGTATGACCACGCCATTGGAAGTCGAAGTCAACGGCGACATCGAGAAAGCCTTTAAAAACCTCAAAAAGAAAATGGCCTTTGAGGGTATTTTTAAGGAGCTGAAGCGGAGAAGGTATTACGAGAAGCCCAGCGAAGAAAAAAAGCGCAAACGCGAAGAAGCCGAAAGAAGGCGTCTCAAGAAGATCCGCAGGATGAGTTCCGGTCCCAGCAGGGGCGGCGTCAAAAGAACCGGCGGCCCAACGGGCAGCAGGCCGGGACAGCGTTTTGGCGGTACAGACACCAACGCATGATGGTTACAGCAGTCAAACAAGGAAATCCGGCAACGCCGGATTTTTTTATGGGCCTGAGCCCTTCCGATGGCGAGTATCCGCCTGAATCCATATCCCGATAATCCATAGCCGATAAAGTCAAAAAAGCCCGCGCAATTCGAAGTCCGGCGCCCGCCGTTTATGATCAACCCAGGTTCCTGAAAAAATTCTTTATTAATTTCCGCTTACCGCATACGATTAATGCAGGTCCTGCGCAAAGCCCGGCTGCGCGGCGGATCTTTCGACCGGAATGCGCATCCGCCCGCGGCCGGTTTTATTCAAGCGAGGAAGGTGCCGTATGGGACTGCATGACTGCTCGATCAGGGAGCTTTCCGAAAGCCTGCATTCAATTCCCCGGTTTCACGGCCTGAACGCTTCAGAAATCCTCAAATCGCTGGCGTTCTTCACGGACGTGAGCGCGCCGGTCCTTGAAAAGATATCCGGCGATGTCGTGATCTCGGAATATCCCCGGAACCACATCATCTGCCGCCACGGGAAGTTCGACGAGCGCTTTCACCTGATTCTGGACGGCCAGGTCCGCGCGGTGATTCCGACCGAGGACGACCCGAGATTCGAGCTGTTCAGGCTGTCGACAGGGGATTTTTTCGGCGAAGAGATCATCTTTTCGTCGGAACCGAGGGAGAACTCGATCATATCCGTCACCGAGGTGCTGACGCTTTCGATGGATTCCGGCGTGCTGAAGTCGCTCTGCGCCGATTCTGAAAAAATCAATTCCATAATGGACCGGCGGTATATCGAGAGAAGCCTGCGCGGCGATCTGCGGAAGGTGCCCCTTCTGACGAACCTCAGCGAGGATCTTTTCAACGAGGTGCTGGACGCCGTCGAGATGATATCGCTCGAAAAAGGAAACGTGGTCTTCAGGGAGGGAGACACCGGAGACGCCTTCTATCTCATACGGGACGGGAAGGCGGATGTATACAGGACGGTTGACGGAGACAGGAGGCTGATCGCGATCCTCGCGGACGGCCAGTATTTCGGCGAAATGTCGCTGCTTTCGGACGAAGCGAGGAACGCCACGGTCGAAACCAGGACCGGGCTGAACGTAGTCAGGATCGCGCGGGACGTCTTCGTCGGCATCGTGCAGAAAGACAGGAACATGATCGCGGAGCTCGACAGGGTATTCAGGGAGAGAAAGAAGAACAGGGAGGACATCCTCAAGGACTCGGTGCTGGCCATGGCGAGCCGCAAGCTGCTCGATCTGAACATGGAGATCAACAGGCACCTCGACATCCTGTCCCAGTGCGTAATCGACACCGAAAGCGGCGGCGCGCTGCTCGCCACGATGCCCGGATCGCGCTATCCGTACGTATATCCCCGCGACAGCGCGTGCGCCTCGCGTTTTCTGTACAAGATCGCTGTCGGCAGGATGAAGGCCGGTGATACCGCATACCGGCTCCTCGGCGAGATCGCGCGCTTCATCGTCCAGTGCCAGCGTGGGGACGGGTACTGGGGCCAGCGCTACGGCATCCAGGGCGAGGACAAGGCGATCTACCGGCAGGAGGACAATGTCGCTCACGGGGTCTCGATCATCTGCCGGTACCTTCTCGCTTCGGTGAAAAGGGGGGGTGCGATACCGCAGCTCGACAGGTTCCTCGACGCGATCGCGCGCGGGTTCGAATACGCGAAGAAGAACTATTACCGAAACGAAATCCACCTCTTCTATTCGACCACGTCGATTCACGAATCGGCCATAGAGGAAGGATATTCCATCTGGGTCAACCACGCGTATCTGCTCATGCTTCGCCTGATCGAACGGGTAGGCGATGAATTCGGCGTCGCCCCGCGCTTCGCCGGGGCGCTGGAGCTCAAGGCGGGATTCGAATCAACCATAGACAAGGTCTTCACCATGTCGGGACGGTACGTGCGGCGCCTGAAGCCGAACGGCGAGATCGACCTTCGCCCGGACATTACTCTGATGAGCCCGTTCTTTTTCGGGAGCGGATTCGAGAACGACTGCTTTACGCCCAGCGTTGAGTTCGCGAACTCGATCAATTTTATCGAGCAGACGCTGTGGGACCCCGACCTCGGCATGCTTCAGCGCTATCTGCCGTTCATCGAGGACCCTCATACCCATGTGCACGCGGGCAACGGCCCCTGGCTGCAGTACACCTCGATGCTGGCCCAGTATTATTTCTGCACCGGGGATATCGACAGGGGAAACAGGATAATGGGGATAATCGACGGATACCGGTCGAAGGAGGGATACCTCTGCGAGCACCTCACGACTCCCGAGCGCTTCTATGAATTCATGAGGCTCGAGTGGCTCAGCGGCAGCGATTTCGACAAGGAATTCGCGCCTGAGATACTGGTCCCGGGAATCGCCTATGACCTTGTGGTCGAGGAGCTGAACCATATGAAAAAGGCGTACGATGACATCGAGGAGAAGTGCCGTCAGGGCGCCAGGCATATCACGTTCGCCGTGCCCCTGATGTGGTCGCACGCCGAGTACGCCATGGCGCTCGTGTACCGCTGCGAGCTGGAGTTGAAGAAGCTGAAGGATCAGGCCTGCTGATTGTTATCGCTCCAGCCGGAAAATCCCATGACGGGATTTTCCGGCTGGAGCGAAGATTATGGATTTCAGTCTTTCCTGAACGATATCTGCTGGTCTTTCTTCACGCCGAAACGATTGACCTCGCGGTGAGTTTTGAACAGGATATTGATCGTGTTTCCCTTTATCTTACTGCCGGTGTCGGCTACGATGTAGTCCCTGCCGTCATATGTAACGATCGCCCCCATCGGGATCACCGCGGGGTCGGCCGCGCAGATGTTCTTGCCTTCTGCGAGGAGCCTTTTCATCTTATGGCCGGTGGCGAGCATTCCCTTCCATTTTGCGGTATTGCATTTCGCGCATGGACAATAGGCGTACACGGTGACCGTCAACGTTCCCTCGGAAGGCCCGAACCAGGACGTCTTCTCCTTGGATTCTTTGCAGCCTGAGCATCCCGAGCATCCGGATATTCCTG
The DNA here is from genome assembly GCA_022709405.1 of Spirochaetota bacterium. Taxonomy (GTDB): domain Bacteria; phylum Spirochaetota; class UBA4802; order UBA4802; family UBA5550; genus JAKLIV01. The sequence goes on along the minus strand of JAKLIV010000199.1, from coordinate 3,457 downwards.
CCGCCGCAAGAGCGAGTACGGATAGAACCGCACACACTGCAAGGTTTATTTTTCTTTGAGCTTTCATTTTTTCTCCTTTCCCTGCAAGCCGGATTCTCCAGGTTCGCACGGAATCCTCTTGTACTAAATATATCACAGCCTCATGCACCCGGCAAATTATGTCAATTGTTTCTCAGCCCGGTCGCAGGGATCGACGCTGCGCGCGGGGCGGACCGGAAACCCGGGAGGATTGTCGCTCGCCCATGTATCGATTACCAATGACGAAGAGGAAACCCGTTCATTCAGGGTGGTGTCGATTTAATTTAATTTTTTTATAAAATATCTTGAAATATTTTTCAGCCGGAAACAGAATCTGATTTATCAAGGCAATATGTACCATGTATTTTTTTCCTTGACATCATGATAAAAGGCCTGTAGCAGCATTGAGGTGTTCTCCGCTCGGGTTAACCAGTAGCTGGCTGCGCTCAACGGTTCAGACTGGTGCAGGCCTGATAGAAAAAACGGGAGGTTCGTATGAGAAGATTCACACGGTTAACGGGCGTTTTTGTAGCCCTGATGGTATTTGTTTTTTCGGCGTCGGCCCTTCAGGCATCGACAGCGAAAAAATTCAACCTCGGCGTCGGAGGTTACCTGGGCATGGGCGCTGCGACCACGTATGGCTGGAGCGATCATGGCGCGTTCGCTTTCGGAATCGAGCCCGAGGTGCAGTTCTTTCCCATAGACAATCTGTCGGTAACCTTCAGGTGCCTCTGGGAGCGGTATTTCTATGTCTATGACTACGGTAAAAAATACGATGCGCCCATGGACGTCATTCCCTTTCTTTTCGGCGTGCGGTTTTATTTCCCGACCTTTATCGATAAACTGAAGATTTATCTGGGCGGCGGTATCGGGCCCGCGGTTTTGATCCACCATTACGACATACCTCACTGGAAGGACGACACGGATGCCTGCTTCGCGATGGATTTTTACGGCGGCGTCGAGTATGAAGTGATCAGTCAGCTCGCGATCACCGGCATGTTCAATACGATGCTTCCCAATCTCGAATATGACAACGGCGTTATCGCACGTTTCATGTTCTTCTTCGGCGTGCAGTACTATATAGCGCTATAAGACTTATTCCGCGGGTTTTCGGGCCCGCGCCAGTACATCGAAACATGACCGCCGGGGCCAGCCCCCGGCGGTTTTATCTGACGATCGAGAAATCCGCATTAAAAAACTTGAATTTTGCACATGCGACCTGTATTATGAATTACCCCGAAAACATGCAGTGAAAACCCTGAAGAGGTCGGATTATGAAGCTCCGTCATGCGCTTGTCATAATTCTCGTTGTGCTGTTTTCCTGTTCCCCCGTAAAAGCGCCTGCTGAAACCAGGCCGTCGTGCCTGGCCGGCACATGGTATCCTGCCGATGCCCGGAAACTCGCTGCCGAGGTCGACGCCCTTATTCGGCAGGACGGGACGGGACCGCTCAAGGACCCGCTTGTGCTGGTAGTGCCGCATGCGGGGTATGCCTATTCAGGCCCCACGGCCGCGGCCGCATATCAGTCGGTAAAGGGCATGAAGCCCGGCGTGATCGTCATACTCGGCACCGCCCATCACGTGACGGTGAGGGGATGCGCCCTCGCGGTCAATGATTTCTTCGAAACCCCGCTGGGCAGGGTGCCGGTGCGCCTTGACATCGTGCGCCGGCTCCTCGATGAAGACCTTTTTTCGGATAACAGGGAAGCACATGCGGATGAGCACTCTGTTGAAATCCAGCTGCCCATGCTCCAGAGGGTTTTTTCCGCAGAGATCGCGCACGGCGCCGGAATAGTCCCTGCGCTGGTCGGGGGTGTCGACGGCCACGAAGCCGGCCTCATCGCGCGTACGCTGGCGGAAGTGCTTGCCGGCGAAAAAAATCCCCTTGTCATAGTGAGCACCGATTTCACCCATTACGGGCGCCGTTTCGGCTATACGCCGTTCAGGGCCTCGGACGCCGACGATGCGCGTGCAAAACTGAAAAAGCTGGATTACGGCGCGATCGAATACATCCTGAAAAAAGACGTTTCGGGCTTCAGCCGTTATGTCGATGAAACCGGAATCACCATCTGCGGCGCCGGCGCGGTCAAGACGGCCCTGGTGCTGTCCATTGACGGATTCAAATCAGGCGTGATCGACTACCGGACATCTATCGATTCAACCGGCGATTATGACAGCACCGTGAGTTACGCGTCAATCGCGTTATGCGGAAAACTGGCCGGTATTGCAGCCAGGGCTGACGTGAAATGGGACCTCCCCGTTCCTGACAGGAAACTGCTCCTCGACGCGGCCAGGCGCAACATCGTATCGGTCCTGGCCGATAAAGGCGAGCTGAAAATGGATCCCTCGAAACTGCCCGTGACATGCCTGGCGAAAAGAGGGGTGTTCGTGACCCTGAAAAAAAACGGGGCGCTGAGGGGATGCATCGGCTTCATCGCGGCCGAGAAGCCCCTGTATCGCACGGTGCTTGAAAACGCCCTGAATGCGGCGTTCAGCGACCCGCGTTTCGGTCCGGTGAAAAAAGAAGAACTTGACGATATCAGCATCGAAATATCGGTGCTGACCGAACCGGTTGAGGTAGCCTCGCCCGGTGAGATCGTCCCCGGAAGGGACGGCCTCATCGTGGAGCGCGGGCCATATCGGGGATTGCTCCTCCCCCAGGTCGCGGTTGAATACGGATGGGACAGGAACACGTTTCTTGACAATACCTGCAAAAAGGCCGGGCTTGATCCGGGAGCATGGAGGGAGAAGTGCACGAGGATTTATCGGTTCGAGGCCATAGTTTTCGGGGAGAAGGAATAGGCAGTAAAAATATTTGCCACAGAGCCCCAGAGGGCACAGAGAAGAAGGGGAATATAACACGCAGATTAGGGGAAGGATGGATTACAGGTAATCGCGTGGGAGTGAAACGACCGTAACGATGCTTCGGGGTGTTGTCATCCCCGCGAAAGCGGGGATCCATCTTGATGACAATGGACTCCCGTTGGAGCCTGTGCCCGCGAAAGCGGGTACGGGAGTGACAGCGTTCTAAAGGATTGCCGCAGCTTCCAGGCGCAAGGCTCGCAATGAACTGAATATGGTATAACAGATGACATTGAAAATTAGGGAAATTAACCGCCGCCGGTTCCTCAAGCGAAGCGGAGAGCTCCTCTGCGCCGCTGCGGCCGGAGCATGGCTGCCTGGATGCGATCTGCTGTGCGCAGCTTCTCCGAAGAAGTATTATCTCAGGCCTGCGCGCCACTGGGAAAAGGCCGGGGACGGGTCGGTGCGCTGCCTGCTCTGTCCGAACGCGTGCGTGATCGGAGACGGAGAGCAGGGGGCCTGCAGGGCCAGGAAGAACATCGGCGGCGCGCTCTTCACCCTGGTCTATTCGAGGATCGCGGCCATGCAGGTGGATCCGGTCGAAAAAAAACCGCTGTACCATTTTCTTCCCGGGTCGC
>JAKLIV010000198.1 GCA_022709405.1 Spirochaetota bacterium | reverse complement strand
TCATTTTCGACGACGTGTTCGTGCCCTGGGACCGGGTGTTCATGTTCAGGGAGCACGATTTTTCGGGCCAGCTCGTCGAGCAGTTCGCATCGTACCACCGACAGAGCTACGCGTGCAAGGTCGGCGTGGGCGACGTACTCATCGGCGCGGCCCAGACCGCAGCCGAGTTCAACGGAGCAGACAGGGCATCGCACGTGAAGGACAAGATTATCGAGATGAACCACCTGAACGAGACCCTTTACTGCGGCTGCATCGCATGCGCGTCCGAGGGACACTGCGAGCCGAGCGGCACCTATTACGTCGACCCGCTGCTGGCCAACGTGCACAAGCAGAACATCACCCGCTATCCCTACGAGATAGCGCGCCTTGCCCAGGACATCGCCGGCGGTCTCATGGTGACCATGCCTTCGGAGGAAGACCTCAGGTCGTCCGAGATCGGAAAGTTCGTCGAAAAATATTTCAGGGGAAAAAGCGGCGTTCCCATGGAGCACCGCATGAGGATACTCCGCCTCATCGAGAACCTTACCATGGGAACGGCCGCGGTCGGATACCTCACCGAATCCATGCACGGGGCCGGGTCTCCTCAGGCGCAGCGCATCATGATCTCGCGGCTTGCCGGCATGGAGGACAAAAAGAACAAGGCGAAGCGGCTCTGCGGGATAATCAAGGACGAGGATACCTTGAAGTAAAGGGCCAAAACTCGGTGCAGGGCGATGCAAAATAACAAAAAGAGCGGATTGTCGGCCCTCGTCGTGGAAGGCGGGGGCATGCGCGGCATTTTCACAGCGGGCGTGCTTGATTCATTCGGCAGGTGCGGGTTCGACCCGTTCGGCCTGTACATCGGGGTCTCGGCCGGGGCCTGCAATCTCGCCTCACACCTCGCCGGGCAGTACGGCCGCAATTTCCGCATCAACACGACCTATTCGCTCGACCGGCGCTTCATAAACCCTCTGCGGTTCATCAGGGGAGGGCATTTCATTGACCTCGACTGGCTCTGGGATATCACGATCAGGGAGTGCCGTCTCGACCGCGCCGCAATATTCAAAACGCTGAAAAGAAAAAACGCGCAATACCTTGTCGTGGCCACATCGGCCGATACCGGCAGGGCGCTCTATCTCGAACCTGACGAGTTCACCCTCGAGCACTATCTCAAAGTGTCGAGTTCCCTCCCTTTGCTGTACCGCACGCTCCTCGAAACCGGAGACGGAAGGGCGAGCGACGGCGGGATTGCAGATTCAATACCGGTGATCGAGGCGTACCGGCGCGGGGCCACGGATATCACGGTGCTGCGCACCAGGCCGGGCAACTATGTAAAGCACGACAGGTTCTCGGTGGGCCCTCTCGGATTCGTCTTGAGGAAATATCCGAACCTCGCCGATTCGGTAAGGAAACGCGCCGAGCGATATATGGAAGCGGTGGATTTCATACGGAAACCGCCGGCCGGCGTGCAGGTGACCGAGATCGCGCCGAGCGGGAAGATACGGGCGGGCCGCACCACAAGGGACATCCGCAAGCTGGAGGAGCTGTACCGCGAGGGAGAGATTGCGGGTAAACGGCATGTGTTGGGGAAGGCGGAACTCTCTCTGTAGAGGCTTAGCGCGCTACGCCGCTACAGAGAGACATCTTAAATAAATTTTTTTGGAGGATCAATATGGGAATCGATAAAATCAAGAATATCGCGGTGATCGGAGCCGGGAACATGGGCCACCAGATAGCCACGCTGTGCGCGCTCGGCGGATTCAGGACGACGTGCACCGACGTGAACGGCGAGGTGCTGAAAAAAGCCGAAAATTTTTTCAACAGCTACACTGTCAGCCGCGTTGAAAAGGGAAAGCTGAGCGCGGATGCGGCGCGCCAGGCGCAGGCCAATATCCGCTTCGTGCCGGACATGAAAGAGGCCGTGAAGGACGCCGATTACGTCATCGAGGCTGTTGTCGAGCTGCTCGACCTGAAAAGAAAGATCTTCGCTGACCTCGACCGCATGGCGCCGAAGCACGCGATACTCGCGACGAACAGCTCGCGCATGGTGAGCTCCCTTATCGCCGATGCGACCTCCCGGCCCGAGAAGGTGATCAACCTGCATTTCTTCAATCCGGCCCTGGTCATGAAGCTCGTCGAGGTGGTCAACGGACCGCACTGCGCGCCCGAGACCGCGGATGTTTCATTCAAGCTGTGCGAGAAGCTCGGCAAGGTTCCGGTCATGCTCAACAAGGAGGTAGAGGGATTTTTGTTGAACAGGATGCTGGGCGCGCTGCTCAGGGAGGCCCTGTGGCTGCATGACATGGGCGTCGCCTCGTTCGAAGACATCGACAAGGCGTGCCTGTACGGCGCAGGGCATCCCATGGGGCCGTTCAGGCTCATGGATCTCACCGGTATAGACCTGGAATACACCATGCGCATGGAGGCTTTCAGGAGGACGGGCGACAGGGCGCAGCTTCCTTCCCCGGGAGTTGCTGAGCGCTATTTCAGGGGCGACTACGGCGAAAAGACCGGCAGGGGCTGGTTCGACTATTCACAGAAGAAAAAATAGGCGTAGTGATTTAATCGGCGGCGAAAAAAGACGGCCACGGAGGCACCGAGGGCGCAGAGAGAAGTCGTATAAGTTCAGGGGGTAGGAGATAAAGAGAGGATGAGGGGGATTAACCCGCGCGTAGTGAACGCCGATATGGGTAAGACAGTCATCACGAGGAGCCCGCGAGGGGGACGTGGTGATCCTTCTGGGATAGCATATTCTTCTGTCACTCCCGCGAAAGCGGGAGTCCATTGTAATCAAGATGGATCCCCGTTTTCACGGGGATGACAACGATAAAAGGGTATGACAGAGTGAAACAGTTAACTTCAATCGATACCAGGAGGTTACCAAGGCTTCTGGCGAAGCCTCGCAATGACTGTATTCATTGTTTCAGTAGAATAATTTTAATATCAGGTCGGGAGAGGTGAAAGGACCATGCCATTTTTTAATAATCGTGGGGCGAAAATCTACTACGAGGATTCGGGCCAGGGAGAGCCGGTGATCGCCGTGCACGGCCTGATCGAGAGCGTGGGGTACTGGAGCGTGCCGGGGTTTGCCGCGGCCATTGAAAAAAATTACCGGTTCATTCCGATGGACATGCGCGGCCACGGCAGGACCACCGAGGACCCTGCGAATCCCGGGTACGACGCCGAAACGGTCGGCGACGACATCATCGCGCTCGCCGATCATCTCGGACTGGCAAGGTTTCATCTCATCACGCATTCGACCGGCGGCTTCGCCGCGTCGAGGTACGCCATGCGGGACTGCGGCCGCTTCGCTTCGCTCGTCCTCAGCGACACCGCTTCGTATACGTCCGTAGTGCCGGGCGACCCGGAGGCGATCAGGATGTTTCATCACAGGTTCGCCCGCGGTTTCGAGAAGTATTCGTGGGACGAGATATTCGCCAATCTCGAAAAGGTTCCCGGGCCTTTTTTCAGGGGCATAATGGAGTCCGCCGGCAGGGATCGGCTGCTTGCCATGGCGCGCGCCATGATCGAGGTCAATGACCGTAACCGGGTCGCTGCCTTTATCCGCTCGTTTTACCGCGACCCTGACCCGATGGTCGAGGGCCTCAGGAGAATAACCTGCCCGGTTCTGGTCATCTATGGCGGGAAAGACGACCTGTTCATCCATTCGAGCCGGCTCATGGCCCGTGAAATTCCCGGCGCGGAGATCGCCGAGTACGAAGGAGCCGGTCACTTCACCGCGATCGAAGCTGCCGAACGGCTCATGGCCGACGTGCTCGGCTTTTTTGAAAAGCACCCGTGCGCAAATTAAATCTTGACTCGAGGCCTGGTTGCTTTTGAAATATAGCCCAGACCTTTCAGATGCCCACAAAGGGTGTCAGGGGGCTGGATTTACCAGGAGGATTGAACATGGACCTGCAATACCTGAAACTTGACGTGGACAAGAATGTTGCGACTGTAACCCTGAACAGGCTCGAAAAGGGAAACTCGATGAACCCGGACATGCTCCGCGAGATAGGGGATCTCTTTCTGCATCTGAGCACGCGCGAGGACGTTTCGGTCGTGGTTTTAACCGGCGGCGAAAAGATATTCTCTGCCGGGTTTGACCTCGATTTCGTCAAGGAGATAACAAAGGACAACAACGACGCCTTTGTCGCGAACTTCTGGCGCACGTACCGGTCGATACGCTTCTGCGCCCAGCCCGTGATCGCGGCCATAGGCGGACCGGCAATGGCCGGAGGGTTCGACCTCACGCAGATGTGCGACATCAGATACGCGTCGGAGCGCGCGAAGTTCGGGCAGCGCGAGGTGGTTCTTTCGATAATTCCGGTGCTCGACCCGCTGTGGCGCATCATCGGTTTCGGCAACGCGCTGGACTGGGCCCTTTCTGGCAGGGACATCGACGTGCAGGAGGCATTCCGCCTGGGCTTCGTGCACCGGATCTTCCCCGAGGGAACCGTGCTCAAGGAAGTGACCGGGATCGCGCAGAGGATGGCGGCGTTCGACCGCGCGACGCTGATCGAGACCAAGCGGCTGAGCATCGAGGGACTGCATACCAGCCTCGACAGCTCGATGAAGGCGCATGAGTGGCTTTTCAAGAACTTTCTCGGCTCCGACGAGAACCACAGGAGGATCGACTCGCTGCTCGAGGCGATCAGGAGCAAAAAGAAGTAGCGGGAATGAAAAGAGCGCCCCGCGTCAAGACGCGGGGCGGGTATCGGTTCTATTCATTGCTTATCTCGAGAGTATACTGGCCGATAGTGCTTCCCGATGGAATGAGTTGTATGTAGTATCTACCGGTCAATGGACAGTTCACAAACACCGGATCATCAAGGCTGAACGAGTAAAACGGCGATGAGGCCGGATTAACGTATATGTTCATGTTCAGGAGGCTCCCGGTCCCTTCGGCGGTGATGGTATAGGTCGTACCGGCGGTTGCATCGATGAAGTACCAGTCAACATCCGATTCCGAATCGATCGTGTGATACTGCGCCGGGTTGTTGCTGATTATCTGTGTTGCCCCTGCTGATGAATCGTCGGTTGGCTCATAAGTATCCGGATCGGGAGTTCTTTCGAGGCAGTATTCTAACCCCGAGATATCAGAACCGCTTAACGTCAGGTAATTATAAGCGGCGTAGCTGTATATTGTCGTATGAGAAGCATTAAAGACATAAATTTGAATCATATGATAGTTTCCTTCAGGGAGTTCAACTGAAAAGGACTGCGTTCCGCCTGAATCCCACGAATTAAAGCTCTGCACATAATTATCCCCGGAAAAAATTATTACATAGCTCCCAATGTCCACTATGTCTTCGTCGGGAAGATATATGGTTCCTGAAACGGTGTGGTAAACAGGCGGTACGACCGTAAAATTGAGTCCTGATACGCCCGGTTCACTGACTTTCAGGTCGGCCGAGCGTGTTTTGTATAGATAGAGCAGCTCTCTGGATGCGTTATCAATCTCGATTGAAATATAGTCGTACACGCCCTCTTCGAGTTCCAGGGAAAAGGATTGCGTGTTGTTTCCGGCCGTCCATGCGCCGTATGCGCTGTTATAGGAGGGACCGCTGAACGCGATCGTATAATACCCTTCGTCAAGGACTGTTGAACCGGGCAGGCTGATGGTCCCAGAAACGGGATAATACAGGACTTTTTCAACGGTAAAATCAACCCCGGTCAAATCAGAATCCCCGACGGTGACGCCTTCCGCTTCTGACCGGTATCGATACCATGCCTTGTTGTCATCATCGAATACCGATAGGTAAATAAAGTCATATGTTCCGGCCGGGAGCTCGATTGAATACGGCTGCGCATCTGTCCCGGTCCATGCGCCCGAGGCGATCCCATCACCAGTGTACAGCTGATAGTTATAGCCGCCGCCGGTGATTTCCTCGCCGCCCGGCAGGTATATGGTTCCTGTGACGGTATGGTATATGATCTTTTCAAGGTCAAAGTCAAAACCTGAGATATCGGAGTCTCCGACAACCATCTTTAGCGAAGAGCCGTTGTACTGGTAAGCTTTATTCCCTTTGTCGTCTGAAACGGTGATATTAACGGCGTTATATCTACCCGGTTCGAGTTTTACCGAAAATGACTGCGAGTCGCCGGTAAGCCATGAGTCATCACGGGACCCATCGGAGGAAATCCCTCCAAATGAAATTCTGTAATTCCCATCGGTCATCGATTCGCCGCTGGGCAGATGCAGGGTGCCTGACACCGTGTAGACAACGATTTTTTCAAGGGTGAAATCAACGTTCGAAATATCCGAGCTGCCGACAACGATGCCTGCCGAGTTTGTCCGGTAGCGGTATAATTCGTTAGAATCTTCGTCATAAACGGAAACATGAATAGTATTATACGTGTCCGCTTCAAGCTCCAGGGAATATGACCAGGAGTTTCCGGAGAACCATGTGCCATATGTATATCCGTGAGAAGGATTACCCTCGAATTCGATAGAATAGTATCTGTTATTCACTTCATCGCCGGCGGGGAGGCTGATTGTTCCCGAAACGGTTGCATACGGGATTTTTTCGAGGTTAAAGTCAAGGTTTGCGATATCCGAGCTGCCGACAGTCAGGCTGGCGGAGGAGGTGTTGTATCGATAACAATCCTTTCCTTTGTCATTGCTTACCTCAATGTTGATATCATCATAGGTTCCTTCCTCCATTTGCACTGAATATATCAGCGTGTGGCCCGATGGCCATGCATGACGGCTATGCGCATGCCGGGATCCGGCGAATTCGATTGCATATTTACCCTCATTGACCACGTCCGCATCCGGGAGGATCAGCGTCCCGGATACGTTCCGCGTAACAGGTTTTGCAACTGTAAAATCCCGCGTAACGCCCGGGCCAGTGACGTTAAGGCCCGCCGATGTGGTGTGGTAAGCGTAGGCCGGGTCGCTGAAGCAATCGTATATATAAATGTCAATCTCATCGTAATTCCCTGCAGGTATATCCGCTATATATTTCTGGTCGTGCCCCTGGTACCAAGGCCAGGAATAAACCCGTTTTTTTTCTCCGCCGATCCTGGCGAAGATTTCACAATTGCCGTTATTCAGCTTATCGCTCCCGGGAAGGCTTATGGTGCCGCGGACGGCGTAATAGGGAGTATCAGAGTCTTCACTGCCCGAACCGTTTGAAGTACAACCGGTGTAATTAATGAGGCTTATGATTGAAAAAACCAATATCAGAAGCAGGCTGATTCTTTTCATTTCTATCCCCCTGAAATAGTATATAATTGGGAAGCAGATTGCTTTTCTTCGTGTCGACCTGTACCCTGTCGCAGGTACATGTCCGTGTTTTGAATCGATTGATACTCGTTCAGGAACAGGGGAATGGAGATTGCAATAAATGATAATATCA
>JAKLIV010000197.1 GCA_022709405.1 Spirochaetota bacterium | reverse complement strand
TGAATGTTAGACGTCATAACACGACCTGACATGAATGCGTTGTTCCTGAGCAATAATATTTTATTATTTGAGCGTTATCACTGATCCTGTCGCGCATGCCGGAATCATCCGGCAGACACCGGCCGGGGCGAGCCCGTATATTTATCCGGCGGACAGGATCAACGGAGTTCTGACGAATTCCAGAGTAGCAAAAATATTTGCAGAAGTACAATCACTTTTTTGTGTATTCGGCAAATATTGGCGATCCCCGGAATAATTATGATAAGGTTTTAGGCGCCTCAACCGGTATCTTTAGAGCCGACCTCTGCCGGAACTCCTCTTTTTTCCCTCGGTTGAACTGGTTCACGGGCCTGAAATAGCCGCTCACCCTTGTGTAGATCTCGCATGGAATGATTGTTTTATTGGGATCCTGTTTGTCCATTGCAACCTCCGTGTTGTACAGATCAAAAATTGAACTGGAGCTGCGCCCCTGTTTCATCGGGTTCTTCAATGTCAAAGTTCGAAACCGATACTCCCAGCAGCCTTACTTTTTTCTCGCCGGCCTCGGTTTCGTTCAGAAGCCTCGAAAGATGGGTAAAAACGGTTTTCTCGTCGCTGACCGGGTCGGCAAGTGTCGTGCTCCTCGATATCGAATCGAAGTCGTGATACTTGATTTTCAGAGTTATCGTCCTTCCTCTGCGTGAATGTATATTGAGGTGTCTCGCAACGCCCGAAGCAAGGCCTTTGAGAATGAGCTGCATCTCATTCATGTCATCGATATCCTTTTCTAGCGTGACTTCCTTGCCGAGGGATTTCCTGACCCGCTGGGAAGATACGGGCCTGTTGTCTATTCCCCTGGCGATATCGTAAAAAAAATGGCCGGCTTTCCCGAATTTCATGACCAGAAAGTCCCTGCTCTGGTTTTTAAGGTCCCTTCCGGTGAATATGCCTGAGTCTTTCATCTTCTGCTCTGTGACCTTGCCGACGCCGAAAAATTTTCCTATCGGAAGAGCGTCGATGAAATCGCGGGCCTTTTCCGGGGGGATTACGGTCAATCCGCCGGGTTTTTTATGCTCGGAGCCGCATTTCGCGAGGAACTTGTTGTACGATACCCCTGCTGAAGCCGTTAGCGAGGTCCTGCTGAATATCTTGTTCTGGATATGCCTTGCAGTTTCCGCAGCTGCGGACATGGACATATTTTCGCGCGTTATATCGAGATACGCCTCATCCAGGGAGACCGGCTCGACAAGACCGGTGTATTCGAAAAATATTTCGTGAACTATTTGCGATGCTTCGCTGTAGGCCGAAAATCTCGGTTTTATGAATATGGCCTGAGGACAGAGTTGATAGGCCTTTTTTGACGGCATCGCGGACCTAACGCCGAATTTTCTTGCTTCATAGGAGCAGGTCGAGACAACCCCCCTGCTGTTCGGTTCACCGCCGACGATTACCGGTTTGCCCCTAAGGCAGGGGTTGTCCCTCTGTTCCACTGCGGCGAAAAAAGCGTCCATGTCGACATGTATTATTCTTCTGTCCATTCCATCGCCTCCATGAACAATGCGTTCTCGTCTATCGACCCGGGGATCGAACCATTTTCTTCAAGCAGCCTCCTGGCCAGGATATAAGTGCAGACCGCATCGGTGCGGCAGTAGCGCGCAAGGTCGGCGCCGGCCCCCGATTCGCCAGCCTGCCAGCGATGGAAAAGGTCTACCGCTTCAAAACCATCGATGTCCCTGACCTCCCGGGGCCGTGAAATGCCGATTTGTCTTTCGATGCTTTTTAGCCCGCCGGTATAACCCTGGTGGAACGCCACCCACCTGAGATCGATGTGGGGGATTCCAACGGGCGGTATATTGAACGTTTTTTCGATGAACGGCAGATCGAAGCTGCTGCCGTTGAATGTGACAAGCAGCTCTGCCTCGTCGAGAATGTCGAGAAAACCGTCGATGTTCCTGCCGTACATAAAAGTTAGTATTCTCCCTTTGTGAAGGGCGGCTATGACCGAAGCATGGCAGTAGTGCCAGGAAAGGCCGGTAGTCTCGATGTCGAAAAACGTCGCTTTTTCCATGTATTCGGCGAGGATGCGCCAGTGCTCACGGGAATGAAAGCGTGATAGAAGATATTTCAGGTCATTTTTATCGTGCGCCGATTTCGATTTACCGATTTCGCCGAGGAACCTGTTTTTTCTTTTTACCGACAGTGGAAGCTTCTCTCCGCGGAGCAGGCAGTCGTCCCAGGTCTCGAATCCGCTGTCTCTGATCAGCCTGTCGGTCACGGGGCCGATGCCGGTAACGTGCATGAACGATCCCTGAATCAATGGAGCCTCTCCCTTTTTTTCTGCAGAGTGGCTGACGCCCGCTGCAGTTTTCTGTTCAGAATTAACCGTTCCCGGTCATGGTCTTCGGCTCCCATGAACGGCTCGATATCGAGGCGCGTCTGGCGGATTTCGGGGATAGAGACCGAACCGTCGATGAGCGCCCTGAGAAGCGAGTGCGTGCATGATCGGGCCGCGTCTGAGACGACCAGAAGGCCCTCGACGTCGCCCGATGAAACCCCGGGCGGGAGCGGCGGTACGCACGAGGGGCATCCTGTTCCGCAATCGCATTCGGCGAGTATTCTCGCGCACAGAACGAACGCGTCCGAGATGGATTCGTAAATTTTCTCGGCGTATCCCACGCCGCCCTCGATCGCGTCATACAGGAAAAGCGCGCTTTTCCATGCGCCGCCGTCGGTTTCGACGAGGGATACGTCGGTCCCGATATCTTTTATATCCGACATGCACAGGATCGGGGCCGTGTGATGAAGCAGATATGACAGGCCGTAAAAACCGGCCCCGATGAACCGCCGGTCGATCGCGGTCATGGTTTCGGACCAGCGCTTCGGCGCGAGCAGGCTGAATCCGGTCGTGTCATATTCGAACGGCGGGAGCGTGATCGGACCGTAACCGATGTTTTCGAAGGTGCGTTCCCTGATTTTCTTGTAGAGCTTGGGCTGACGGTTCACGTAAATACAGCCGAAGGTCGCGCGCGCCCCGTTTGTTTCTTTCCGGGAATCCTCCTCGGTAAGCTCGATCCGGCTTTCCCATACCGCCTCGGTGTAGTAGTCGACGTCGACCGGCTCGACAGAGCACAGCTTTTTGCCCAGATCGAGATCGGTCGACATGTATCGGTTTCCGAGATGCTGGTATATGGCGTCTTTGTAAAGCGTGCCGCGCGCCCCGATGGGATCGATCTCGCCGATCACGTCTCCCCGGCAGTGTATTTCGACATTGTAATCCGTCATACCGCGCAGGTTGACCCCCCGGGCCGGGTAGTCTTGCAGGGCGTATCGGTAGGATTCGCGGTACGGCACGATCGTTTTACTCTTTTTGAGGATTTCCCTTGCCTCGTTGTAAATTTCGTGGGGGATGCCGTTTTCGACATCCCTGAGCGGATGCTCGTGCGCCATGCAGGGCAGGTGCTGGAGCAGGATGTAGGGATTGTCCGCGTTGAGCAGCGCCTGCTCGACCGGAGCGCTGGTGATGAATTCAGGATGATGCGCCAGGTACTGGTCGATAGGGCTTTCCTTCGCTATGTATACGGTCGTCGACGACTTGCCCCTTCGGCCGGCCCTGCCTGCCTGCTGCCAGAAGCTCGCGACCGTACCCGGGTGGCCCGAGAGGATGCACATGTCGAGGCTCCCGATGTCGATGCCGAGCTCCAGCGCATTCGTGCTGATGACGCAGCGGAGTTTGCCGGTTGAGAGGGACCGCTCGAGCTGCCTGCGCTCACCCGGAAGGAGGCCGCCCCTGTAGGGCTTTATCAGCGGGGCCAGTTCGGGGTGCCCGTCGATGACCGCCCGGTAGAGCCTTTCGGCCTCCTGGCGCGCCCTGCAGAAGCAGATGGTGCCGACTCCGAGCCTGACCGCTTCCCTGATAAGCGGCACCGAAACGGAGCCGGGGCCCTTGCGGTAGAGCGGCCGGCCCTCGGACCTCACCAGAGGCGGATTGATGAAATAGAAATGCCTCTCGGGCCTCGGGGAGCTGTCCCTGTCGATAACCGAGAATTCGCGGTTGAAAAGCGCCCTCACGTGTTCGCCGGGATTCCCGACCGTTGCGGATGAACAGACGAATACAGGGCTGCTGCCGTGTATGCCGCACACCCTTAGAAGTCTCCGGAATACATTGGAGACATGCGACCCGAACGCGCCGCGATAAATGTGGACTTCGTCGACCACGATGTATCTTAGTCTGGAAAGAAAGGTGCGCCATTTCCTGTTGTGGTTCGGCAGAATCCCGCTGTGGAGCATATCGGGATTGGTTATGATGAAATCGGCGGAGGCCTGTATTCGGTCGCGTTCTTCCCGGGGAGTGTCTCCGTCGTAAGTGCCGAGTCTTCTCCCGGAGCTTACCACGTCCATAAGGCGGCCGAACGTGCCTTCCTGGTCCCTTGACAGGGCCTTGGTCGGGTAAAGCAGCAATACGGTGAATCCGCCCGGAGTCCTGATGTATTCATTGAGTATGGGGAGAAAAAACGAAAGCGTTTTCCCGCTCGCCGTCTGGGATACGAGGAGAGTATCGTCCATGCCCGAAATGGATTGGAACGCCTCGTTCTGGTGAAGGTAAAGTCCGGTTATTCCGTCCTCTGCAAGGATTTTTTTCAGCCGGTTTTCGAGACCTACAGGGAAAGGCTCGATTGCGGCTTTTTTTCTGTCCATCGTAAGATGAGCGCTTATTTCACTTGAAAAACGTGATTCGATAAAGCCCCTGATTTTATCCACCTGGATGACCCCCACGGATGTATAGCCTTGATATAGTACTTAACGGAAATTTGTCAACAAATGTTTAGCACTCAAATGATTAATTTTCAGTTCGATTGATTTTTTGGGGAAAAGTCATACATAATGGCAGAAAAATGACCGTACGGACGGTAAAAAATATTGACAATACACTTATTTTTTTTTAAATAACTGAATAAAGAATCCAATCTGCTGTCTGCTTGATCCCAACAGATGGTAATCATCATTCAAAGGAGTTCATCTATGCTAAAGAGATTTTTTCTTTCATTAATGGCGCTGGCCCTTGCGTATTCGGTCGGTTCGGCAAAAGAGATCGCCGGAGTCAATATGCCTGAATCATTCACGGTAGGACAGGACAAGCTCGTTCTCAACGGCGCAGGCCTCAGGGAAAAATACGCCCTTGGCGTTGACGTCTATGTCGCCGGGCTTTATCTGAAAAGCAAAACGGGCAATGCGCTTCAAATCGTCAATGCCGACGAATCCATGTCAATCAGACTGCAGCTGGTCAGAAGCGTAAATGCAAAGGATTTCAGCGACAACACGATGGTAGGATTCCAGGAATCATGCAAGAACCTGGGCATCGACATCAAGAGCATCGACAAGGAAATAAACCAGTTCCTCGAAGTATTTAAAGACAGCATAAAGAACAAGGATGTCTTTGACATCACTTATTCCAAGGCCATCGGTGTTCAGGTATTCAAAAATAATGGCCTCAAGGTAACCATTAAGAACATGACACTGAAAAGAGCGCTTTTTGGCATATGGCTCACCAAGCGGTCCGAAGACAAACTGAATGTTCTCAGCAAGGGCATGCTGGGCCAATAATTTTTTTTCATACAACCTTCTTGATACGGGGCTGTCCCTGGGGGCAGCCTTTTTTTTATTTGACAGATATTCTATGGGTTGTATTATAGAGTCAGAATGATATTCGGTCTGACCGGAGGACAATAAATGGGTGTTATCAAGGACGGGCTGGACTCCTTGGGTAAAATACTTTCAATCGACAAGAATAAAAAAGACAGAAGGTCGGTTGAGCGGAGAAAAGCCTCGAAAAGAGAAAGGGTGATTTTTTACGCAAAAGTCTTCACCGGCGATGCTGTTGACAGAAGATCCAACCTGTTCGACAGAAGGCAGACCGGTTGAAGCGGGGGTCAGAGCATAGGCTTGCCTGAGCCGGATCCCGCTCCTTCGCCTCCTCTTGAAAATAGCCGGGTGCCGGCGTTTGTTTTCATGAAGATATACAAAAGCACAATGATGACAGAGAGAACCCCCGCAGCCAGCTTCCAGTTGTATTCCAGTCTGTAATACAAGTCGCCCTTGCCGATGTTTTTTCTTTTTTCCCTGCCTATGGAGAGCCCGTATCGCTGCGCGATTTTTTTCATGTAGTTCATGTTGACCACCGGGATTCCCTCGTGGGAAAACCTTGCCATGACGCTGTCGATCCTCAGCGCTTTTCTGGGAGGACGCCTGTTCAGGCCGGGCCTGAATCTGCGCTTGCCGATGAAGCTTCCCACCGATACGGTCCCGCCGCCCACGTTGATATACGCCCTGATCGATTCCGCGCCGGCCATCTGGTCGTAGATGTCCATCCTCGTGTCGATGTTGCTCGGAATATGGCCGGTCTCAATAAGCCTGACGCCATGCCTGGTTATGATGTCTCTTAAAAGGGCCTTTCCCGCAGGGTCCATTCCCAGGGCCATGTCCTTGACTCCGCCAAGCGAGGCCGCCGCGCTTTTATATGGAAAGACGCGTTTTTTGTTGAGCTCGGCCTCGATGTCAAGCCAGGTAAATCCCTTCATGTTGGCTCCCCACGTCGAAGAGGAGAGGCTGGTGATGATGATGGGCTTGAGTTTCATCGCCTTCACCGCCGAAAGCACGGCGATATTGATCGCGGGGAACGATCCGGTGAAGGATACGGCCACGGTGCTCCTGTTCTTGACGCCGCCTTTTTTAAGCATGTCGACGATAACGGCGGCCCAGTCGGGATTGATCGATGTGAGCTTCGAGTCAAGGTCTACCGTGGTGCTCGTTATGGGGGTATTAAGCTGTCCGATCAAACCTGAATCAAAGGGGTCAATAAGCCTGTCGGAGGGTCCTATCGTCGAGATCCTGTAGTCTCTGACGGTGTTCATCGCCTGCTTCATGTTCTGGGCCGCTTCTATCTTCAGCCGGTAGTAGGGCTGCGTCACCGTAACCTGGAAGTTTTCGACCATGAGCAGTCCGATTACCGCGGTTAACGCGATGACTATATGGGCTCTGCGGGGAACGTTTCCCGATCTCCAGACGATTTTTTTCATATCAGAACATCCTTGCCCGCGATGAGTATCAGAATGAGGCGCACGATTACGCTTGATGTGACAAGCGCGGTGATTGTTTCTATGACCCCCTGCCGGTCCATCCATATGGCGATGAGCCCGGTTATGATGTATCCGATGACGTTGAGCTCGAGATGGTCGGAGCCCAGGGGAACGACCTCGATCGACCTGGCCAGCCATCCGAGAAGGAACCCTATGAGTATCATGATGACCGTCCTTCTGCGGCCGTAGATGATCATGACCGTGCCCAGCGTTGCGGTGATGAAATAGGTCGCGTACGCCAGGGCTAGGGTTATGATCACGGCCATGGGATT
>JAKLIV010000196.1 GCA_022709405.1 Spirochaetota bacterium | reverse complement strand
CATACTCGCCTTCCCAGTATGTTGGCGTCCCTTTTTCAATGGCCTCCCGCAATTTCGGTATGAATGTCGCTTCGACTTCTTTTATGGTCTTCACATCCGTCCCGATAAGCTGATCCCTCGTCATCCGGATCATATTGGCGAACTGTTCGTTGCATTCGATTATCACCAAATTCAAATCATATATAACTACGCCTGCCGGTGACTGGTTAAAAAGAGCCCGGTAACGCGACTCCCGTTCCCTCAGCGTGTCCTCGGCATTTTTACGGTCGCTGATGTTTCTGGATACCCCGTGAATCCCCGCTATCTTTCCGTCGCGATCGCGGATCCACTGCATCTTGTTCTCGAACCATACCGCCGACCCGTTTTTATGCAGATACTCAACTTCGAGAGTCAAAATGCGCTCGGTATTGGACTTGTCGGACGAAATCCGACTGAGCTCATCGGCGAGGGTCTTCTGCGCCAGCGCAAGGGAAGCGGGAGTCAGCTGATCTTCGACTTTCTGGGCGTAGCGTTCTTCCGGCGTGAAGCCGAGCATTTTTTCAACCGACGGGCTGACGTAGGTCGTTTTCATGTCAAGATCCATCATCCAGATGATGTCGCTCATCATGTCGGTCAGCAGCCGGTATTTCGCCTCGTTCTCGACGAGCCTGGATTCGAGTTCATGCCGGTGCAGGGCCGTGTCGATCATCGAAAAAAGGTGCAGCGTGTTCACCGGTTTCAGGATGTAGCCGTACGGCTCGGTTTCGCGGGCCCGGGCGATGGTCGGAAAATCGGCGTTGCCCGTAATGTATATCACGGGGATTGACAGCGTGTCCCTGATGATCTTCGCCGCGTCAATGCCGTCCATGTCCCCGGAGAGAAAGATGTCCATAAGAATGAGAGTGGGCCTCAATTCACCGGCCTTTTCGACCGCGGCCTCTCCGGTGGTCACCCATCCGCACACCCGGTATCCGAGCTTTTCCAGGACCTTTTCCAGGTGCATCGCGATGACGGTCTCGTCCTCGACGATCAGTATTCTCGTTTCTATGACAACCCTTCCTGGGACAGGAAATTTTGATTTTATCACGACCGAAAAATAAAATTCCGGATCATTATCAGATTAATCATAATTTCATAATGGTCAATAATTATTTATAGTTTGCGATCCGTATGAGGGAATCGTGCTTATCCCATACCAGTCATGCCGCGTATTTTCCCCGGCGCGCGCGGGCGATGCGGGGACCAGAAAGATGAGGGCTTATATTCAGGTTATCGCATTACTGCGGCGCAGGCTTTATTCGACTCTGGCGTTTCTCATTTTTTCAATAAGTGTTGAAAGCTTCAGCTTGTCTTCGGGTGAGATGATGTTGATCCTGACGCCGCTCTTGAAAACCATCTTGCCCGCCTCGGAGAGAAGGCGGTTCCAGACGCTTTTTACTCCGAGAAACATGACTTCGGAGCCCATGTACAGCTTGATGAAGACCTCGTCCATGCTCTTGAAGTTCTCGATCTGCCGTTCGTTGATCTCGTGAATCACCAGGCCCAGACCGAAGAGGCTTATGTCGATAGCCGAGGCCCTGATGACCCCGTTGATGTCGAGCTCGACGTATATGTCGCGCTCGTTCAGCGACGGATCCGAGTCGCGCAGGTAGAACCTGTTGTCTCTTCTTTTTTCCATGCGAGTTATCGGCGAATGCTCACTCTATACGCCGCAAAAATATATTTCAAGCAATTTTCAACCGCGCCGACCGGGACAAGGGATGCACCGGGGCTTCATCCTCTCCGAAAACTCCGGCGCCTGAAAGTCCGTATGCCGCGATGGGCGGCGCTACAGCGATAAACGAAAGCCCAGGTAGTCTTCGGCGCATTGCGCCGGGGTCTCTATCATCGGCAGGTGCCCGATGCCCTGCAGGATGATTACCCTCGAATTCGGCATGAGACCGTGCAGGATTCCGGCAGCCGCGACGTTGATCGCCCGGTCTTCGGCGCCCCAGACGATAAGCGCCGGGACTTTCAAACCCCTGACGCGCTCTTCAACCGAATCCGCGGTCAGCTGCTTGAATATCCGCTGTTCGAGCGCGAAATTCTTGATGCGCTCGCGGGCCATGACGTCGAGCAAGGGCCTTGGTATATAGGGCGGATTGTTCATCACGAAATTGTAGGTCTCGGCGAACTGGTCTTCGTTTTCCGCCATGAGCGGATTGACGCCGGTTTCATTGTATTTTTTCCTGATCTCTCCCTCGGGCGCGGACCACACTCCGCCGGGGTCGAGCAGCCAGAGGCTCTTGACTTCAGAGGGATACAGGGCCGCGTACATCAGGCAGATATGGCCGCCCATGGAACTGCCGCCGAGGTGCAGCTCTTTAGCGCCAAGGGCAAGAGCCAGCGAGCGCAGTCTTGCCGCCTGGGCCGCGGCCGTGTAATCGGCCTCCTCGGGATGCGAGGACTCGCCGAAACCTATATGGTCAGGAATGATGACGCGATAGTTAGGAGTAAGAAAGCGCGCCACCCTGGTGAAATTTTCCTTATCGGCGCCGAACCCGTGCAGCAGCATCAGCGGCTCGCCCCGTCCCCCCTCGAGGTATACATAACGGAGGCCGCCCTTCAGCGTGATCTGCTTTTCAACGAGGCCCGACCTCCAGCGCTCGAGAGAATAAACGCGGTCGAGCGTTTCTTCGGGCTTCAGGTAAAGGAAACCTGCGGCCGCAACCGCGACAACGCAAAGAACAACTGCAAGTATCTTGATGGCCCGCATGTTACGCCTCCTGTCGGGAAACCTGGAGCATTTCCTGCAACGTTCAGATGGTTACTCGTATGATCCTGAAAATCAACCACTTTCTTGAATTCAGGTAATAATTTTCTGCGCCGCCAAAGAATGTATTGACATGGCCGGTCATTTCTGGTAGTTTTACTATGTAAAATAAAATATCCTTGTTGTATCCATCGGAGGAGATTCATGAAGAAACTTATCATATTCGCCCTCGCGGCGGCCGTCATAATTCCCGGCTATTCCCAGGACAAGCAGCAGCCCCAACAGCAGTCTGCCGCCCCTGAAAAAAAGATCGAAAAATCCGAATCGGCCATAGTCGACACAAAATCATACAATGAGATCGTGCTTGAAGACTTCGAAGCATCGCAATACGCCAAGAAGAACATAGACTTTCTCGTCTCCCGCAACCAGCAGGGCGATCTTTCGATACGCGAGGAGTTTCCCGCACAGAACGGGCGCTCGAAAAAATATCTCGGCGTCAAGTTTTTCGGACGCAAGGGCGACACGCTCAAGATTTACCCGGCCAAGGACCTTATCATAAACGACTACTGCCGCGAGATCGCGGTATGGGTGTACGGAAAAAAATTCTCCGGCGAGCTCTCGATGATGATACAGGACGCCGGCGGAGACAACCACAGGCTCATTCTCGGCAAGCTCGATTTTCTCGGATGGCGCAAACTGGTCATCAGGCTTGGGAGCGAAGTAAGGCAGGAGGACGACCTGCTGAGCCAGAAAAAATTCATCAAGATACTGCATTTCCAGTACAGGCCGGGCAATCAGACCCAGCAGCCGATCTGGCACTATTTCTACCTTGACGACATCACCGCGATGGTGAGGGAAAAATACACCGACAGGCAGAGCGACGACTGGTAAAAAACAAAAGGGCTGTCCCAAAAGGGCAGCCCTTTTTTAAGCCTCCGTTGAAGCGCCCCCGCCGGATATGCCCCCCGAAGAACCGAATCTCTTTTTCACGAAACCCGGCACCGGATACACGTGCGGCTTCGAGGTTACAGGGTCTTTTCCGGTAACGCATAACGTATCATACAGGGCCTCGATCCTGTCGTAAGCGACGGCTCCCTCGGTGGAGTCGTCGATGAAAAGCCGGCCGCTCTTGAGGCCCAGCATGCGCCTGCAGTAACAGGCCGCGATGTTTATATCGTGAAGCACCGCGATGACGGTCGAGCCCGAGCAGTTGAGGTCGTACAGCACGTCCATTATCGTCATCGAATGCCGGATGTCGAGGCTTGCGATCGGCTCGTCGAGCAGTATGATCCTGGAGTTCTGGGCAAGGGCGCACGCGATCGCGCAAAGCTGCCTCTCGCCGCCCGAAAGCTCGGTAATTTTTCGAAGAGCCAGGTCTTCGACGCCGGCAAGAGCCATGGCCCGCTCGACCGCTTCCCGGTGCCGGTCCTCGCGCTTTCTGCCGGGATCCATCGCAGGGAAAAATCCCCGGTGGGGAAAGCGCCCCATGGAGACGAATTCCCTCACGGTGAACGGCAACGGGTCCGGGCCGAACTGGTGCACCACCGAAAAAGAACGGGCGAGATCCCCCCATCCGTAATTCCCGAGAGGCCTTTCCCTGAATTTAATCATGCCCGAAACCGGTTTTATCGCGCCTGCCAGGACCTTGACGAGGGTGCTTTTCCCCGATCCGTTCGGGCCTATGATCGCGACGAACTCCCCCTCGACGATGCGTAGCGTGACGCCATCCAGCACCGGGCGGCCCTCGTAACCCGCGCATACGTTTTCAAGCGTGAATATTTCCACCCGAAGCTCCTTTGAACCGGCCTGCCCGTGCGCTTACCGGTATTCCCTGCCCCGTGCGACGAACAGCAGAAAAAAAATCCCCCCTGCAAACCCGGTGATGATGCCGACCGGGACGTCGTACGGCCTGACAACCGAACGCCCGACCGCATCTGCCGCCATCAGGAAGACTCCCCCCGCAGCTGCGGCCCATGGTACGAGCGACGAATGCCCGGGCCCGACCGCCTTTCTCACCGCATGGGGGATGATCAGGCCGACGAAGCCGATCACACCGCACAGCGAAACGCATATCGAAGCGAGCAGGGCCGCGGCCCAGAAAAGGGCCCTTACCGACGCAGGGGTCACGCCCAGGTTTTGCGCGTACAGATCGCCCATCGAAATCACGTCAAGATGCCGGGCGTACAACGCGACGAATGCGATCAGCAGCGCGCAAAAGGCCCCCATGTAAGCCAGCATGTCGTAGCGGGCCGCGGAGAAATCCCCCATCATCCACATGACCGCCTGGTGCACCTTGCCCGGCCCCGCCAGGAAAAAAATCATGAGCACCGCCGAAGAGAGGATGAACCCGAGCGAGACTCCCGAAAGGATCAGCGATGAGCCGCCGATCTTCATCCTTCTCGATATCAAAAAAACCGCGGAGATCACCCCGAGGCTGCCCGCGAAGGAAAACGCCGCGACCCAGAAGTAGCCCAGCCCGAGCACTATCGCCGCCGCCGCGCCGCACGCGGCCCCGCTCGACACGCCGATAAGATACGGGTCGGCCAGGGGATTTTTCAGTATCGCCTGAAAGACCGCGCCGCTCACCGACAGCGACGCGCCGACCCCGAGGGCCATCAATATCCTGGGGAGCCTCAGGCCCATGATCACCGAACGCGCCCGTTCGTCGGCGCCGAGCACAAGCATGTTCCAGAGTTCTGCTGGAGAATATATCTTCGGCCCGGCCATGAGCGACATCACGAACAGGAAGGCTCCGGCCGACAGGGCGGCGATAGTTTTCATCCGGCTCATGGGCGTAAACCCGCTTCGCGCAAGATTTTTCCTCGGGCGGCCCCGACGCATGCGCGGATTTCGGAGAGTGCGGCGAGATAATCTGCGGGCGTGTAATAGGCCACGTGGTCGGGCGCTATTTCATAAACAGTCCCGTTTTCGAGCGTCCTGATTTTCACGTTTCCGAAAGTCAGCCTGAAATAATCGACGGTCCCGGGCATCATCGAAACGACGACATCGGGATCTTCACGGACCAGCGATTCGGCGGAGATGAGCGGATAGGGCATGGCTGCGTCCCCATAGGGGTTGTCGCATCCCGCGTCGTTCAGCATGTTTCCGATAAATGATCCCCCGGATACGGTCATCAGGGGCCTGAGGGACACGATGAAAACAGCACGCAGTCTTTTCGACCCGGCGCCGTGATCGGTCGATGCGCCGGGCCCGGCGTCAACCATGCGCATGCGTTCGGCGCGGTACGCACCGGCCTTCATTTCGGCGGTCCCCGCGGCGCCGAGAAGGCGGCCAAGCTCGACATAGTTGTCGCACAGGCCGTTGAAGTCCCGGTTCGCCGGGAGCCGCACTACCCTGACACCGGCGGAGGAGATGCCCGCCGTGTTCTGCACCGCGGCGTCTTCTTCGGAACATATGACGGCGTCCGGTGAGAGGGTCACGATGATCTCGGTGTTCGGCCTGACGATGGTTCCGATGATCGGGATTTTTTTGCCTTGAGGTATGTCGTCGTCGGTCACGCCTGCGAGGAGGTTCTCCATTCCCAGGTCGATTATCTGCCGGGTTATCGAGGGCGAAAGTGAAACGACGCGGCGAAGCTCGCCGTTACGGTCCACTGCGGGAGAACAGAGCAGGCAGCAGGAAGCTGCGATTATTGCCATCATGCAGGCGGCGCGATGTTTCATGTCAGGTCATCCCGGGTTTTGTCGCAGTGATGACTATATGCGCCGCCCCTGCAAAGTCAAGCGAAAGTAGTTTCAGACCAGGGTCACTATTTTTTCTTCCCTCGCACAGGCAATGCAATAACGTACGCCCTGTCCGTTACGGCCCCCGGGTATATAAAAGTGGCTCATGGGAGTGATTTCCTTGCCGCATCTGGAACATTTCATAATCAGCCTCATCAGTAAATACAGTTATTTATTGAACCCGTTTTATATGTCGGAAGATAAGACATAATAATTGAGGATAATAAATCGCCCGCAGCGCGGGGATAATGCTCCATTTTTTTAAAAATTGTGTTTACACTGGCAGGAGATATTTTAACATCGTCGATATTTTTACGGGGGATTTTATGGCAAGCAATTCTCAAGGGAAAAAAAATGAAAAGGGGAAACTGGCGGCTTCCAGAAAAAAGAAAAAAAACGCCAACCTTTCCAGGCTCTGCACTGAAATGAACGGCCTTGCCGCAGACGCCGTCGACAAGGAAATCATAAAGCGCTTTAAAACCATGATCGACACCACCGACGAAGACATCACCAAGACCAGCCTGGGCCTTATCCTTAAAGACCCGAAAAGCGTCGACCTGAACACCTTCCATGAAGGCCTGCAGCCGTACGTAAAACATTATCTTTTCATGTCCAAAAGAAACAAAAAAAGCAAATAAACCCGGTCAAAACCGGCATGAAGATAAAAATCAAGACATTCGCCTCTCTAAGGGAAATCTGCGGCTTCAGCGAAAAGGACTTTATCGTTTCCGAGGGGATTACCGTGGCCGACATCATCAGGGATATATGCGGCAATTTCCAGGGTTTTGAAAAGAGGAAGGACTCCCTGCTTTTCGCCATCAACGAGGAATACTGCGGTAAAGACGCCGTCCTTTCGGACAACGACGTTCTCGCCATATTCCCTCCGGTCAGCGGAGGATAAATTGGTCAGCGT
>JAKLIV010000195.1 GCA_022709405.1 Spirochaetota bacterium | reverse complement strand
ATGTTGTACAGGTGCACGGCGGTCGTGTTGTCCCTGATGATTATTTTCCTGTCGCTCGCGAACGTGCAGTCGACGCCGAAAACCTCGCTGATGTTCCCGGCGAAGTCCCTGATCGCCGGAACGATCGCGTTCTCATTGAGGTATATCGGGCACAGCCCCCTGGCCATGCGCCTGGTTTTCTCCACCGCCTCGCTTACCAGGCCGCGGATCTCCTCCGCGCTGCGGGCGTCCTGGGGCGATATCTTCCTGAGCCGGCCCTCGAGCAGGGAGGCCAGGGCCTCGATACCGATCAGGTGCTGCTGCAGGTCGTCGTGCAGGTCCTGGCCGATGTTCCTGCGCTCCTTTTCGCTGATGGCGAGGATCTCGCGCCCCAGTCGCTTCTGGTCGGTGATGTCCGAGAACGACGACAGGAGGTACGGATCTCCCCCGAGGCGGATGACCTCGGCCGAATACAGGCCGAAGCGCTTCTCGCCGGACTTCACGTAGAACTCGATCTCGCGGTTGTGGATGCTTCCGTCCTTTTTTACGGCGGCGATGAGGTCGTCGCGGTACCGCTTGTCCCGCCAGAGCCTCAATCCTACCGATGAGCGGCCGATGATCTCATCGAGCCCGTATCCGGTTATGCGCAGAAAGCTCTCGTTGACGTCGGTGAAGACGCCGTCCACGAGCTTCGTGATGGTTATGGCGTCCGGGCTCGACCTGAACGCCTTCGAAAACTTCTCCTCGGACTGGCGCACGGCCTCTTCGGCGTTTTTTCTTTCGGTAATGTCCGTGAACACGGCGAAACTGCCGCTGAAATTTCCGTCCCGGCCATAAATCGGCCGCGGAGACACGATCGTATAGATGATCTCGCCGTCCTTTTTTTTCCAGCCGACTTCAAACGGCTGGTTGTGCCCCTCGACCAGAAAGGAGTTCCTCCATATATCATGGTAATCCTCATGCAGGAAGTCCAGCACGGTCTTTCCGATTATTTTCTCCCTCGAGAATCCGATCATGTCGACGATTTGCTGGTTCACGTAGGTGATTCTGCCGCTTTCATCCTGCACGCCGAGGCCGTCATTCATCGTCTCGACCAGAAGCCGGTAGCGCTCTTCGCTGCCAGCGAGCGCCTCCCGGGCCTCGATCATTTCGGTGATGTCGAG
The DNA here is from genome assembly GCA_022709405.1 of Spirochaetota bacterium. Classification (GTDB taxonomy): domain Bacteria; phylum Spirochaetota; class UBA4802; order UBA4802; family UBA5550; genus JAKLIV01. The sequence goes on along the minus strand of JAKLIV010000195.1, from coordinate 6,359 downwards.
AAGCGAGGCCACGCTCTCCTTGGTGTCCGGAATGAGCGCCACGGTCATGTGGCATACGCGGGACTCCCCTTTCCGGTTAATCAGCCTGCACTGATAGTTTCTCGGGGAGGTGTCGGCGTGGGCCCTCCTCATGTAGTGGTAGGCCAGCATGCGGTTGACATCGACCGGGTCGATGAATTCCTGCCAGCTTTTGACTCGTTCGATCTTTTTTCTCGGAAGGCCCGAGAGCTTCTCAAACTCTGAATTCACCATCAGGATGGTGGTGTCCTCGCCGATGAGTATCGTGGCGGCGCCGGTGTTCTCAAATATGGTCCGGTATTTTTTTTCGGATTCGGACTGCGGCCGCGGGGAGTTTTTCTCCCTTGAAACCATTTTTGATTTTTTTTTGATGTCAGTCATATCATGCCCGACCGTCCGATTTCGCCATGACCGAAAAGTTCCGGATACCGCTACTTCATCCGGCCCAATGCAGTATTGTTTATTTTTACGCGAATGTCAACCAGTTAAAATCGACCCGGAGTGTCGCCCTATACCCGCAGCGTCCGGACGGTCGGCTTCGATCGCAGGCCGGGATAGTCTCGATTTTCTGCTTGAATAATTTTTCGAAGCTGAAAATTCTGTATTGAAAGTCGGATAACAGCCTTACAGGTGATATATGAAAAAAATTCTGTACATCATACTTGCATCATTACTGCTCGTTACGGCATGCGACTCAACCTCGACATCAAGCCTTCTGGACGGCGACTTTCTGCCGGCTGACACGAGCCCTCCGAGCAACCAGTACCCGGACAACGGGCAGGTGATCATCGACTTCAACAATGACGAGGACGACCCGGAGCTCAATGACGTGCTGGACATGCGTCTGAGCTGGACGGCAAAATCGGGCGCTGACCGCTACACGCTGGAGGTGTTCTCCGACAGAGCCATGACCGAGCCCGTACCGGGGAGCCCATTCAGCGTCAGCGCTTCCGATAATTTCACGAATGTGGTCCTGCCCGCGGCGGGCGTCTACTGGTGGCGCGTACGGGTATCCGCGCCCGATTCGGGACAGTATTCCGAACCGACCAGCTTCGACGCGAGGGAAGACTGCCTGTACGTATATTTCCCCTACGATCCAGACCATCCTGCCGCCAGGCCCGACGACACCGGCAGGACCGGAAACATAGACAGCCCGTTCCAGTCGATCAACCGCGCGATCACCGATGCCGACAGGTACGGCATATCCACGATCAAGGTCGCCACCAGGGGCAGGCTGAATCCCTATGACCCGCTGTCTGATTTCGCGGCCTACACTGAGCATTTCATGTTCCTTCCGGGGATCGTTCTCAAGGGAGGTTACCGGTATCTGGCCCCCGAAGGATCTGCGCCGAGCATGGAGCGGGCCGACGGCTTTCCCGACAGCCTCGAGGACAACCCGTACGAGACCAGGCTTGAAGGTAAATACGATACGATAAGCATTAAGAATATATTTGCGCCCACCACAATCGAAGGCTTTGCGATCCGTACTGGTAAAAGCATGGCGCTCGACATTCAATACTGCGGCAGGGACCTGATCGTTCGGGACTGCATTTTATCGTCGTCGTATGCATCTGAAGGCGCAGCAGGCCTCTATATAAATTTTTCAGATGTGCAGATAATACACAACAACATATCAACCGCCGATTCAGCGAATAATTCAAGATTTACGGGAGTGGAAATAAGGCAGGGCGAGCCGGTTCTGATTAACAACATGATCATGCCTGGAAATGTCTCTTCATCAAGCGGTTCGCCCCACTCCTACGGGGTGATGAATGCCGGAAACCCAATCCTGGTCGGCAATCTCATAATTGCAGGAAACGTCACCGGCGACACTTCACAATCCTTTTCATGCGGGATATTAAATGATACAGATTCCAGCCCCATCCTTGTCAACAATACGATCATCGGAGGAGACGCCGATTCCGATGGCGGAATGTCATCCAGCTATGGCATGTATAATAATTCAATTCCGGGCCTGGTGACCAACAACATCTTCTTGAGCATGGATACGGACAGCGGCGACACCAGATACGGTGTGTTTGGCACCGGTTTGAGCGACGACAACTATTACTACAACTGCATCTACGTTGACGGCGTCACCGATTATTCAGGAATAACGCTTAACAGCGACAGCGTAACGGTAGACCCGCTTTTGGATGCCGAGCACCGCCCAACTGCATCCAGTCCATCGGCAGTTCAAACCGGCGGCATCATCGACCCGTTTTCCAAGGCAGACATCACGGTCCTCGATGCATACCTGTCCGACATCCTCGGCGCGGCCCGCACGCCCGCCTACGTGGAGAACAGCGCCGATACCGGCTGGAGCATGGGAGCATACGAGTATACGGAGTGACGATGCAGGTTTCAGGCCTTTTCCGTTTTGCGGAACCATTCCTGATGCCCATACAGCTTCTCGGCGCACTCGGGGCAGAGGCTGTGGCTGAACATCGCCTCTGAATGTGTCGAGATATATGTCTCGATCTGGTTCCAGTATCCCCGGTCGTCGCGGATTTTTTTACACGACGAGCATATCGGCAGCAGCCCGGCGATCCGGGAAAGGCTCCGCTTCTGCCCGAGGTTCTGCATGGCGGTTTTTGACAGCAGGTTGGCGAAAAGAAACAGGGACTGCGCTATATCCATGAATTTTTCAAGGGACATGACGGTCACCTCGGCCAGCGCTTCACGAAAGGCCGAAACGTCAGCGCCGATGCTTTCTGCGTAGGCGATCATCTCCCGCTCGTCGACGGCATCGATACGCACCTGTCCGATGAGCCAGTTCGCGATATGCCGGCCGCCGGCGTTGATGCTCGCTCCGGCGTCCCAGAGCCCCCCGCTCAGGCACGGCTGCACGGTCGGCCCCGCGGGGTTGTAGGCGCCAATGATGCAGTCCGAGCGCATGCAGTTGGCGAGGCCTTTTTCGGTATTTCGAATGATGTCCTTGCACAGGCGGCAGAAATTGCTCGGAGCCGTTATCGGCGTGCCGTCGGGCGCGGTGATGATCGAGGCGACGCCGACCGCACTGGAAAAAGAATTCTGCAGTAACTGGATTTCGGCCACATCGAAAAGGTCATAGAAATTGTAATCGGCGCCTTCGATATCGGCCGCGACGAGCTCGTCCTCCCTTCGTTTGTACTCGGAAAGCTGGCGCCGCAACTCCCTGTTTTCCGACTCGACAATGCCAAGACGGTCAAGAAGATCTTTGATCGACAATGGATCTGCCATGAAAACTTTTTTATTTTACATGCTTTTTATTTCAAGCAGGAAATCCTTCATATATTGTGACCCTGACAGATAAATTCCTATAACAGAGCATGCATCCTTCATGTAAAAAACGGCGGAACCGGAAACTTTATTGACATCCACGATCGGCAATATATTCTATCACATGACCCAACATTTTATAAAATGAAAAAAACGCTCCCATGCCCGATTTCATATTTTCCCTGCGCCGCATAAGCTCCTTCAGAATATGGGCGGCGTTCATCGCCGTCTTTTTCTTGATCCTCTTTCACATCATTATTCCAGTTTCAGCGTCATACGGTATTTCAAACGCTCCGATAAAACAAGTTAACCCAACGGCAAAAAACGGCATTCTCGATCTCTCGGGGTTGGATTTCGACAGGACCGGCGCGGTGAAACTCGACGGCGAATGGGAATTCTACTGGAACCGTCTTCTCGGCCCCGATGACTTTACTATTGCGCATCCCGTTCCCCCTGACGGTTATTATCCCGTCCCTCTTTTCTGGACAGGATACAGCGGCCTCGACCTTCCCTCTCAAGGATGCGCGACATACAGGCTTCGCGTTCTAACCGACGATTTTCCGAGACCCCTGAGTATCAGGACCCCGGAGATCTTTTCCGAATACGCATTGTGGATCAACGGAAAGCTCATCGACCGGCACGGAAGCTTTGCCGGAGGGCCCATACGGTTTCTGAAGCCTGACGTTTTCTCGTTCCCTTCGCACGACAGGACGGTTGAGATCGTTCTTCAAATCAAAAACACCTCCCACGGAAACGCCGGGATCGGGCAGAGTTTTTTCCTGGGTGCGCCCGAAACAATAAGCAGGAGCTTCAATCACGCGGTGATCCTGGAAATATTCCTCATCGCGATATGTCTTTTTTCCGGATTCTATCACCTGGTACTGTTTTCATTCAGGCGCAATGAAAAGGAGCTCCTCCATTTCGGCCTGTTCTGCATCATACTCGCGACGAGGACGCTGTTCACCGGTACCACATACATCATGCAGGTGTTTCCGGACATGCCGTTCGGGGGTGGCTCAAGGATCGCGACTGCGACGATACCGCTGTCAGTCATCACGTTCATATCATTCGTCTATTATTTCTTCAAGCCGCTGATAAACCAGGCGTTTTTCAGGGGGGTTCTGGGCATACATGTTCTCTACCTGATTCTCATTCCTGTCTCAACGACATTTTTCTACTCGACGCTGTTTTCCTGGTACCTGGCCCTGATAGGGCTTACCGGCATTTACGCGATCGTCATAATCGTGTCAGCCGTCGTAAAGGCCTATCCGTACGCACGGATTTTCCTCGGGGGCTTTGTTTTTGTGTTTATCGGGTTCATCAACGATACGCTGCACTACATGCAGATCATCAATACCGGATACCATATGGCATTATGGTTCTCGGCATTCATCGTCGCCCATTCGGTCATGCTCGCCATAAAATTTTCGAATGAGCACATCATGATCGACCGGCTTTCGAAACGGCTCCAGAGGCTCGACACTCTGAAGGACGAATTCCTCGCCAACACCTCCCATGAGCTCCGCACGCCGATAAACGGAATCATCGGCATCAGCGAGTCCCTTATCGACGGCGTGGCCGGGACCCTGCCGGAAAAGACGGTTCAGAACCTCAGGCTCATCATATCAAGCGGGAAACGGCTCTCGAGCCTGATCAACGACATTCTCGATTTTTCACGCCTGAAAAACAACGACATCCTGATCCAGAAAAAGCAGATCGACCTCAAACCGCTGGTCGCAATCGTCATGACGGTGATCAAGGCGACCATGCCCGGGAAAAAAATTGAAATGATCAATTCCGTCCCTGACGACTTCCCGTTTATCGAGGGGGACGAGAACAGGCTGCAGCAGGTCATGTACAACCTGATCGGGAACGCGTTTAAGTTCACCCATGAAGGATTCATCAAAGTGTCGGCCCGGGACAGGGGTTCGCTCGTGGAAATCTGCGTGGAGGACACCGGCATCGGCATTGAACCCGACAGGCAGGAGGACATTTTCAAGTCATTCGTGCAGGCCGACGGGTCCCTGTCGCGGCAATTCGGCGGTGCCGGCCTGGGGCTGTCCATCACGAAACATCTTGTCGAGCTGCACGGCGGCACAATACGGGTCGAATCGAACCCGGGCACGGGCTCAAAATTCATGTTCACCCTGAAAAAAGCGACCATCGTGCCGGCGCAGCGCCCTCCGGCAGCCGAAAATATAAGCGCGCCGCAAGTCGTTTCCGACGAGGAAACCGCCGGTAAAGAAATCCCCGAAATAAGCCGGGGCGAATTCCGCCAGCGCATACTCGTTGTCGACGACGAGTGGGTCAATATCCAGGTATTGCTGAATTTTCTTTCGAAGAAACAATACCAGCTCGATTATGCAATGAACGGCATTGAAGCCATTGAAAAGGCGGAAAAAATCAAATATGACATCATACTGCTCGACGTCATGATGCCGAAGATGTCGGGTTTCGACGTGTGCCGCACCCTGAGAAAAAAATACACGTCATTTGAAATGCCCATCCTGATCATGACCGCTAAAAATCAGACGAACGACATCATGGCGGCATTCAATATCGGCGCCAACGACTACGTCGTGAAGCCCTTTAACAGGAACGAGCTTCTCGCCCGCATTGAAACGCACCTGTCCCTGAAAATCGCGGTCGAAAACGCCATCAGCAACGCCCGCCTTGCGAACATCGACCATCTAACCGGCCTCTACAACAGGAGATTTTTCTGGGAAGCGGGACGGATTGAATTCAACCGGGTGCTGCGCAACAAAGAGAGCCTTTCGGTCATCATGCTGGACATCGACGGCTTCAAGGCGATCAACGATTCATTCGGCCACCACGTAGGCGACATGGTCATAAAACAGCTCGCGGTGATCATAGCGAGAAATATCCGCGGCGTCGACATTCCCGGCAGGTACGGCGGCGAAGAATTCATTGCCATACTGCCCGGAACCGGACCGGGAGGCGCCCTGTATGTCGCTGAAAAAATCAGAAAACTCGCGGAGCAGGAAAAAGTCGACACCGGCGCGAACGGCACCATAAATTTCACCGTAAGCGCGGGAATAGCCGCCTCGGACAGCAATATG
>JAKLIV010000194.1 GCA_022709405.1 Spirochaetota bacterium | reverse complement strand
CCCTCCCTGTTTTCGATCTTGGCGATGATCCTGATATCATCACCGCCGTTTTTTCTCAGAAAGCTCCTGATCTCGAGAATGTCCTTCGAGGTCCGGGAAAACGAGGCGGCGATATAATCGAATTCATTGGCGATGCCGAACAGCAGATCGGCCTCGTCGCGGGCGCTGACGAACGGAAGCCTGATCCTGACGCCAGGGATATTGACGCTTTTCCTGTCGCTCAGGGTCCCGCCGTTGACGACGATGCATTCGACCTCGCGGTCCCTGACCGCGACCACCTTCATTTCAATGAGGCCGTCATCCATGAGCAGCCGGTCTCCCCGCGAAAGGTCCGCCGGGAGGTTCTCGTAAGTGACCGATACCCTGGCGGCGTTTCCGATAATGTCTTCCGTGCAGAGCACAAAGCTGTCGCCGGCATTCAGGGTGACCGATCCCTGCTCGAACGTCTTTATGCGGATTTCGGGCCCCTTGGTGTCGAGCAGAAGCGCCACCGGGGAATCGAGCTCATCGCGGACTTTTTTCACCATGTCGGCGCGCGCCCTGTGCTCGTCGTGGGTGCCGTGGGAAAAATTGATCCTGGCCACGTTCATGCCGGCGAGCATGAGCGCCCGCATCGATTCCTCGCCGTCAACTGCCGGGCCGAGCGTGCATACGATTTTCGTCTTTCTCATCTGAGCCAATCCTTCACTCTTTTGTCCTGATAATGTATATGTAATCCCCCGCCGGCCGGCCCGCGGCCCTGAAATCGTCATGGGTTATGACGACATCCCTCGCCATGCTTTTCACCGTGCGCCCGGCGTCTGGCGCCCCTGAAATGAGTATTATCCGGTCGCGCACCGCGCCCGCCCTTCTCCTGAGCCTGTCGGGCACGCCGAGCCCGTGGCTCACGTGCATCGATCCCGCGAGAACCACGACTATTCTTCTCCCGCCGGCGGAAGGGCCCTGGCCGAGAAACCCGGCCGCGGTCTCGGCAATGGCCTCGTCCCTGGACGCCTGCGCCTCGAACATGAAGCGCTTCCTCTCGGGCCCCACAAATGAATGCACCTCGAAAAACCTGTCGAGCAGTTTTTCCTGCGCCGGTGAATTAAAATCCATCGCAGCCGGAAGGGTTGCCCGCTCTTTTTCATCGAGAGAACCTATCCCGGTCCGTGAAACCTTCGATATCACCGGGGCGGGCGCGTTTCCGGCGGCAACCGCGCCCCCGCACAGCCTCACTTTCTCCATGATGGTTCTATATTCGGCCCAGTTGCTCCAGGATTGTCCCCATGCGGTCTTTTGTGAAAACTCCTCGAAAGAAATCCTCCCGCTGTTGTATTCATCAAGCTCCCCCTGAGAGGCCCTCTCGATCTGCTCCATCACCAGGACCAGGCGCAGGCCGGCGTCGCAGAGGCGGCCGATCATGATTTCGTGAATGCGGCGGTGAACGAGGGAATCGTGGCTTTCGCCTAAATAAACGACATCCGCCGTTTGAAGATCGTCCATCACCGATACAAAATCCATCTCCCTTCCGGAGTACATGTCGAGCCAGACGCCCTCATCGGCCGGTATCGAGGCCGGCGCATCGGTTAAAAATTCGCAGAATGCGGGCAGGACAAAAAAGGCCACCAGTAATAACGCTCTGGCGATCATCATGATCCTCTCAGCTGATCTTTTTCGCCAGTATAACAGTTAAATCGTCTGAAAGCACGTCTTTTTCAGTAAACGCGTAAAATTCCCCGAGTATGAATTCAAGCTGTCCGTGCGCGGACTGTTCCGGGGCCCTTCTGAAAGAATCCATTATCCTTTCAAGTCCGAATTCGCCGCCGCACCCGCCAGCACACTCCATGAGGCAGTCGCTGAAAAGAAGAACGGAATCGCCCTTCTCTGCCGAAAAGGTGATGATGCCGAAATCCTTGTCCATGACCTCAAGGCCCAGAAAGTGCCCCTTCGCGTCCCGTTCCGGGTCCCCGACAAGCCTGACATCGCCCGTTGCCTTAGAACGCGCGAGCAGGTCGGGATGCCCGGCGTTTACATACTCGACACTGCTTCCGGAAAACCTGAGCATGATTCCGGTGAGGTAATTGCCCACCCTGCCGATCTCCTTGATCAGGTCGGTGTTGAATTTCTTGATCACCTCGTTAAGGCCCGTCTCCCTGCCCTCATTGAAGCTTCTGAAGAGGATCGTCTTCGCGATCATGGTTATCAGCCCTGATGAAATGCCGTGACCCGACACGTCGAAAAGCGATATTCCTTCGAGCGACTCGTTTGCGACATAGAAGTCATACAGATCCCCCGAAATCCCCGACATGGGCCTGAAATGAAAGGCCACTTCCCAGTCAGATGTCCCGGGCGGGATTTCGGGAAAGAATTTCTTCTGCACGTTAACTGCCATGGCCATGTCCCGGTTCATCATCCCCTGCGCGCTTTCAAGCTCCTCGTTGAGGGCGACCAGATTTTCGTTCATCGCTTCAAGCTCCTCATTGGCGGCATTGAGTTCATCGGTGCGCTGGAGCACCTTCTTCTCGAGATTGACGTTGAGGTCCTCGAGCTGGTTTTTCATGAAGTTTATCTTGTCGGCCATACCCAGGGAAAAGAGTATCACCATGGCGGAAATGCCGACCTGGATGAAATGCCTTGTCAGCAGGGTCGACGGCAGCACTCCGAACGATTTGAGCACGTACAGCACGAGCCCCACGCACAGGAACGCGAAGCCGATCGCGATAAACATCGCCTGACGGTCCTTTTTGAACGCGAGATACAGCACCAGCGAGTAGAAGCCCACGGTGAAGATCATGGTAAAAGCGGTCGAAATCCTGATCGCGAGCGCATAATCGATCGACAGCGACAGCGCTGCAAGAAACAGCAGCGGCGCGAGACCGGCATAGACCAGGAGCCTGTTGTGAAACGGGTAATTCCGGGGAGCATCGACATAACTCTGCCCGTACTTCACCACCAGCGCCATGGTGACGCACATGAAAAAGGGCAGGCTGTTGTTGGCCCACCAGATCCAGTCAGGCCACAGATACTGGAACGAGTATCCCAGCAGGGTGAACTGGAACAGTATCCACGAGAAGATGAACAGCGCATAATAGATGTAGCTCCGCTCCCTGATCGACACGAACAGAAAAAGGTTGTATATCGCCATGACCAGAAGCAGGCCGTAGTAAATCCACGTCAGCGGCAGCTCGGTGTTCATCCTGTTGATATAGCCGAGGGGAGACCAGATCACCGGCTCGAAGTTCAGCGAACTGCCGGTGCTGACGCGCAGATAGAAGGTCGACACGCCCGGCCTCAGATCCAGGGTGAACAGGAAATTACGGTCTTTCACATCGCGCATGCGGAAGGGATAGCGGTCGCCGGCCCGCTTAAGGGAAAAAGAACCGTCCGGCCCCGGAATATACAGGTCGAGATAATCGAGCAGGGGATAGGAGATTTCAAGGTAGCAGGGAAATTCCCTGCCGCTCCTGTTGTCGACCGCGAACCTGAACCAGTACGTTGACGAAGTGTAGCCGAAATTGACCGACTCGCCCCTGACCGAAGTCCACGGCCGTCTGTCGGCTGAGACCTCTTCGAGTTTCATCAGCCCCGCGCCGTCTTCGAGATATGACATGCCGGGGCAGAGGTTCAGCATCTCGGTCGAGGCGATAACGACCGCAGCGCCCCGATCCGGCGCACCCGAGATGCACGGCGAGGCGGGATACGCGAGAAAAACTACCGCTGCCGAAACGATCAATCTTAAAAAAGGAATCATCAACGCCCGCCAACAATCTCCTGGAGCTGTTTCGATTTTTCAACGATCGACCCCGTGAACTCGAGGATTTTCTGGTTCGCCGAGGCGATCTCCTGCGCTATCTCGGACAGCCGCGATACGGTCTTGATGTTTTCCTCCATGGATGAGTTCTGTTCGCGGGTCGCGTCAGCGATGTCGCTTGCCATGGACTCCATGAGGTTCGCCTGACCGACCACCTCGCTGATGGCGTTTCCCTGCTCGGTCAGCACCAGCTTGGTCTCGTCTATAAGGGAATTGATGTCCTCGATGCTCTTGAAGATGATGTCTATCGACTTCTTGGTCTTGTCGACGATCATCTTCCCCTGCAGGATGTCGCTGATCATGTTCTTGATCCGGGTGGATATCTCTTTCGAGTTGTCCGACGTCGCAGTCGCGAGCTTGCCGATCTCGTCGGCGACTACGGCGAATCCCCTGCCGTGCTCGCCCGCGCGCGCGGCCTCGATCGCGGCGTTCAGGGAAAGCAGGTTGATGCGGTCGGTGATGTCGTCGATCAGCACGGTGATGCCGTCGATGGCCTTGCCGCCCTGGTCGATGAATTCCATCCTCTCTATCATGCGGGAAAGGTCGTCGCCTGTATCCCTCGCCGAATTGGTTATCACCTCGATTCCCTGGAGCACCCTGGCGCTCACCCTTGCGACGTTCTTCTGCGAGCCGATGAGAAGCGCCGAGTAGTCCTTGGTTTTCAGGCTTTCGTTCTTCTGGTTCACGGTGGCGTCGTATATGCGCTCGTTGGACGAGGTAAGCTCCTCGAACGCGGCCGACATCTCCTCGCTCGTGGCCGCCTGTTCGGTTGAAAGAGAGCCGAAGCCGTTGCCGATAACCGAAAGCTCCCTGCTGATTTCGAACAGGTCCCTGGACATCCCGGTGATCGTCTTTACCGTGTTCTCGAGAAACTCGTTTCTTTCCCGCGCCTCGCGCTCGTTCTTTTCAAGGCCGGCGTTGAAACGCTCGAGCTGTCTTTTCATGGCGTTCATCTTGTCGGCCAGGCCGATTGAAAAAATCAGGATGACCATGGATGATCCGATCTGGACGCTCCAGTTGGTCGCGAAGTTAGAGGGAAGCACCCCGAATGATTTCAGCGAATACAGCACCACTCCGACGACCAGAAACGAAAACGCGAAAACGCAGAAGCGCGCCTCCCTGGACCTTCCGAGGAACATGAGCACGCCGGTCACCGTGATCAGCAGCGCTCCGGCGCCGGTTCCGGCCGTCGACAGCTTGATGCTCAGGGCATAGTTGCCGCTGAACGCGACAAGGCTCAACAGGAACATGGGCAGTATGATTCCGAAGATGATAAACCGGTGAACCAGCGGCCTCAGCTTCTTCGAACCGACATAGCGGATGATGAATAATCCCGCGGTCACGACGCAATTAGCCATGAAAAACGGCAGGCAGTTGTTGGCCCACCACACCGATTCAGGCCACAGGTACTGGAACGCGAACCCGTTCAGGGTCGACTGAAAAAGAATGAACGTAACGATGAAGATCGAATAAAAAACATACGTGCTTTCCCTGACCGACAGGAACAAAAACAGATTATATATGGCCATGACGACCATGAGCCCGAAATACATCCAGAACACCGGGAATTCCAGGTTCACCCTGCTGATATATTCCCTCATGGACCACATTTTCGGCGTGAAATTGAGAGAGCTCGTCGTTTCAAAGCGCAGGTAATAGGTGTGCAGCCCGGGCCCCTCGTTGAGAAGGAACACGAAATTTCGGTCCACGATGTCCCGCTGTGCAAATGGATAGCGGTCTCCGGTTTTTATCACGCCGTATGTCCCGTCTGCCGCCGGTTTGTATAATTCTATATAATCGATCATGGCATAATCGATCTCCAGATAATATCCGCCGGCCGAAGTCTGCCTGTTGTCCACCGTAAAGGAAAACCAGTATACCGGGGCGTTGAATCCGAAATTGAAGCTGTCTTTTTCGGCCTTCACCCATTCATGCCTGCCGGAAATCACGTCACTGAAAGAAAGCGTTCCTCCTTCATCCTTGAGATACTCCATGTTTTTCCCGAAACGCAGCGAGTCCAGATCGTCGGTGATGACAACAGGCGAGGCCGCGTACAACGACCCCGCTGACAAGAGTAAAAGCATGAATGAGATAATTACATCTTTCAGTCGCATGGGGATTTTCTCCTAATGTCACTCATCATAAAGCGGTTCAATTTTAATCATAAATGAACTCATTGAATATGTATTTGTGATTATATTAAGAAATGAAAAAATTTTTCATGAACTGACATGTCATTCTTTTTAACACTATCCAAAAACTGTCAACTGTTATTCGATGCTCCGGCCGGGCATGCTCAACTATAGCGTTCAGGCCCGGACCACCGGCTACAAAGACCGGATCAGACGATGCCGGTGTCTTTCAACGCCTGGATCTCATCCCCGGAGTAGCCGAGCGAACCGAGGACTGAATCGTTGTCACTGCCTCCGCAAACCCCGGGAAAAGACGCATGGCAATCGCCCGAAGCAAACTTGACCGGGTTGCCGATCTGCACGAACGAGCCGCCCGCACCATCAGAGAGCGTAACGATCATGCCCCGCTGCCTGAAAAGATCGCTGCCGCAGGCCTCTCCCAGAGAAAGCACCGGCTCGACACAGGCATCCCTCGGGCTGAAGACCCGCCTCCAGTGGGACAGCGGCTTCTCGCGGATGATCCGGGCAACCGCGCCCTTCGCGTCCGGGTCGGCGAGGTTCGCCATTATTCCTCCATGTGCGAGTTCCGGAACTCCAATCGCGCCGCAGAACTCGGCGAAAAATTTCTGCTCGACCGGTCCCACCGAAAGATATCCCCCGTCCGAGGTCTCGTAGAAATCGTAGAGCGAACCGCCGTTGAAGAGCTCGGACTCCCGTCCCGGCTCCCTTGCTCCCGCGAGGTACCCGGCCGCGGAAAAAACCGTGAGCGCGAACGCGCTGTCGGCCATAGATATGTCGATGCGATCGCCCTGCCCGGTCCGAATGCGGTTTATATACGCGGCGAGCACGCCGATCGCAAGGTTCTTCGAGCCTCCGCAGATGTCGGCGATCTGGATCCCCTCGGGGCAGGGACCGGTTGCCCTGCGGCCCGAATAGGACTCGATCCCCGACAGCGCACAGTAGTTGATGTCGTGCCCCGCCCTGTCGGCGTACGGTCCGGTCTGGCCGTAGCCGGTGAGCGAGCAATATATGAGCGCGGGGTTTATTTGCTTCAGGTCTTCGTATCCGAGCCCGAGCCTGGCCATTACCCCGGGCCTGAACTGCTCGAGCACGATGTCGTACTCCCGCACGAGAGAGCGCACAATGTCGGCCCCCTGCTTCTTCTTGAGGTCGATCGACATCGAACGCTTGCCGCGGTTCAGGTGCGCGTACAGGGCCGACACTCCGTTGATGAACGGCGGCATGAACCTGGCCATGTCGGGCGCATTTCGGTTTTCGATCTTGATGATGTCGGCGCCCATGTCGGCGAGCATCATGCTGCCATAGGGGCCGGGCAGAAGGTAGGTGAAATCGAGAATTTTAAGTCCGTTCAGGGGGGATGCCATCCGCGCCTTCCTGTATCTCGTGTGAGTATAACATACATTTACGGGATGTCAATTAATTATCGGGAGAAAACCCCCTCAGGGGGTGGCGAGCGAAGCGAGCGGGGGGATTCAGTATCAACCTTCAGCCCTGATCGGCCGAAATTAATCTTGACTGCGCGTATCGGGAAGGATACATTAAATCCAATAAATGCAATTTTCCTCGGATGAGATATA
>JAKLIV010000193.1 GCA_022709405.1 Spirochaetota bacterium | reverse complement strand
CATACGCAATCTGAAAAAAGACCTTGTCATAGAATTCCGGACAAGGGTCTCGTTCGCGATAAGCCTGGCCTTCGCCGCAATATCCACGATCGCCATAAGCCTCGTGTCCGGAGGCGCTCCCTTCACGGACCTCGTTTACTCGGTTCTGCTCTGGCTGATTCTTTTCTTCAGTGCGATGAACGGTCTGGCGCATGTGTTCACCAGGGAGGAAGAGGAGGGCACCTCTCTTTTCCTGATGCTGAATTCCGGTTCAGACTCGATCTTCCTCGGCAAGCTGGTGTTCAACGCGGTGTTTTTTTTGATCCTCGAGACGGTCATAGCCCCGCTGTACCTTTTCTTCCTGCAGGTCGTGCCTGCCAGCCCGGGGCATTTTATCGCGGTCGCGGTCGCCGGCGGCCTTGCCGTCTCGTCATCCACCACACTGCTGGGAGCCATGGTGGCCAGGGCCGGAGGCAAGGGGGCTCTTTTCACCATCATATCCTTTCCGGTGCTTCTTCCGGTGATATGGGTCTCGATCGCTGAAACCGCAGGCTCGTTGTCCGAAGGCGGGGCGATGTCACGGGGCAATGTGGTTTTTTTACTTGCATTTTCAGCTCTGGTCGTTGCTATATCCCTTGTTCTCTTCAGGGCCGTGTGGGAGACTGAATGATGCCGATGTTTATCGTATTGAACATTCTCATGACCGCGACGATCGTCCTTGCCTTTCTGTGGGCCCCTTCTGCGGAGATACTGGGACATTCGAGCCGCATAATCTATTTCCACGTGCCTGTCGCCTGGGTGAGCGTTCTTTCGTTTGCGGTTTCCGGGATCATGTCCATCGTGTATCTGCGTGACAGGAACACGAAGTATAAGCTCATTGAAGAAAAGGCGCACGCCTCGGCCTCGATCGGCCTGGCTTTTACGGTTTTGACGATAATCAGCGGTTCGATCTGGGCGAAAATCAGCTGGGGCTCTTTCTGGAACTGGGACCCCAGGGAAAGGACGATTGTCGTTCTGCTGCTGATCTATATCGCGTATTTCATCCTCAGGGCCGCACTGGGGGATTCTCCCGAAAAGAGAAGGATAAGCTCCGCGTACCTGGTCTTCACCATGGCCGTGATGCCTTTTTTCGTGTTCGTGATCCCGCGGATGTACGATACCCTTCATCCTGATACGATAATCAACACCGATAGGAAAATAAAGCTCGCGACGGAGATGCGCCTTGTCCTCCTCCTGGGCGCCCTGTCTTTCACCGCCCTTTATATCAATCTCTACCGGATATCGGTCAGAATCATATCACTCAGAAAGACCATCGAGGAAGACGACGATGAATAATAGCACCGACAACAATGTCCTGTACACGGTCATGGCCGTAATCCTGATTATCTGGGCCGGCATAGCCGCGTACCTTTTCAGCCTCGGCATCAGACTGAAAAAAATCGAAAAAGAGCTGGGCGGACGCAAATGAAAAGCAGGAACATCATCATATTTCTCGCCGTGCTTGTTTCAGTTGTTGTCGCGATTCTGTCGCTTTCAGACAACATCATGTCGCCATATGTATCGTTCGACGACGCGATCAAAAAGCAGGCATATGTCCAGATTATCGGCCAGCGCGATAAAAGCATACCGGTAAGCCGTGAAAACGGATCGTTCTCTTTCGTCATTTTGAGCGAGGATGGCGACTCGATGAGGATCACTCATGCCGGGCAGATTCCGCAGAATTTCGATCATGCCGACCGCATCGTTATTCTCGGCAAATATGATCCGGCGATGGGGGTCTTCGCTGCGGACAAGGTTCTGGTGAAGTGCCCTTCAAAGTACGCGAAGGAGAGGTAGGCCGCGTATGCCGGATATTATCAACGGGAACACGCTGATCATCCTCGCCCTGCCGGTTTCCCTGGCGGGACTTTTTTTCGCCGGGCGGGCTGCCCTCGGGAAGGCGTCCGCTGCCGGTTATTCGCGCCAGCTCTACTTCGCGACGACGGCGCTCATCGTCCTTTCCTGCGCGCTGTTGATGGGTTTGCTGCTCGCCGGGGATTACCGGAACGCCTATGTGTATAACAATATATCATCAGATCTGCCGACGCTGTACGTCGTCGCCGCGTTCTGGGCCGGACACCAGGGGAGCTTTCTGCTGTGGCTCCTGTTGATCAATCTTGTCGGTATTTTCATAATGTATTCGAAGGATGACAGCGAAAACATCCTCATGCCGGTACTCCTGATCACGCAGATTTTTTTCCTGGCGATACTCGTCGCCGACAGCCCGTTTAAAATGGTCTGGGACGCCTATGCCGACGTCCAGCCCGGGTTCAAACCGGAAAACGGGCTGGGCATGAACTCCCTTCTCGTCGATCCCTGGATGGTATCGCATCCGCCGGTCCTGTTCCTGGGATACGCATCCGCGATCGTGCCGTTCGGTTACGCGATAACGGCCCTCATACGAAGGGACGCGACTATCCTGGTGGAGAGGGCGTACCCCTGGGTGCTGTTCAGCATGATTTGTCTCGGTATGGGGATATTCATGGGCGGGTACTGGGCGTACAAGGTCCTCGGATGGGGGGGATACTGGGGATGGGACCCGGTCGAGAATTCATCCCTCATCCCCTGGCTCGTTTCGATCGCCCTGGTGCACGGGATCGTTCTCCAGCGTAAAAAAGGCGTGCTGGCAAGGTCGAACATCGCACTCTCCCTGGTCTACTTCATTCTCGTCTATTACGGGACCTTCCTGACCAGAAGCGGCGTTCTCTCTGATTTCTCGGTCCATTCGTTCGCCGATTACGGCCTTTCGCCGTATCTGGCGTCATTCCTCTGTTTCTATATCATCATCGCTGCCGTGATGTTCGCCGTCAACGGACGTAAAATCGAATCTAAAAATCTTTCTGACAGCGTTTTTTCCTGGGACGCCCTCGCCGGTTACGGTGTCCTTGTCCTGGTCGGCTTCGCGGCAGTAGTGCTGGCCGGAACGTCCATGCCGATAATTTCCGGCCTGTTTATGGACAAGGCCTCGGCAGTGACCGAGCATTTTTACAACAACATATCGGTGCCTTTCGGCATGCTCATGCTGGTTTTCATGGTCGGATCGACCATGTCCCTGACCGGAATGAAACTCACGGGCAGGACCGTTATCGCGTCCGCGGCTGTTTCGCTCGCCGCAGGAGTGGCCTTCAACCTGCCCCATACGGTAAACCCGATCCCGTATTTTTTTACCGTGCTTTCTCTCTTCGTCGTCATCATGTGCGGATACGATCTTGCGAGGCTGCGGACTTCGACGGTCCTTGCGTCGCGCCTCACCCATATGGGCATGGCGATCCTCGTCATTGGCATCATGGCCTCCGGTTATCATTCATCGTCTGTGACAAAGACCTTCGTAAAAGATAAAGAGGAAAGCGTTTTTTCTTTTTTCATGACATTCAGGGGCATGACCGGCGAGAACAAAACCGCCCTTCATTTCTCCCTCAGGGACGATGGGGTTGTGCGCGACATTTACACTCCGTATTATCCTGATGAGAAGACCAATTCATGGTTCCGCGCTCCCTATGTGGTTCACGAATTTTCCAGGGACGTGTACATCTCTCCTGAGGCGTTTCACAGCGGGAT
The DNA here is from genome assembly GCA_022709405.1 of Spirochaetota bacterium. GTDB lineage: Bacteria > Spirochaetota > UBA4802 > UBA4802 > UBA5550 > JAKLIV01. Next base: position 4,079 of record JAKLIV010000193.1, on the reverse strand, counting down.
TCAGGAGGCGTCATCCATCGTGCTGGCAAAGGACGGGAAGGGAAAAATCGGAGACCTGACCGTCCATTTCAGGGGATTCAGGACTGAAAACATGACCTCTGCCGAGCCGCAGATCATCGCCGATCTCGCTGTCAATGGGAAACCGGTCGCGCCTGCGCTAAAGATAGTTCAGGGCAGCAGGATATCGATCGACAAACCGGTGCCCGGCACGGACAGGGCCGTGTCGATCGCCGATATCGATGTCGGTGAACGGAAGGTAATGCTGTCGTTTACACTCGGGAGGAATGCAGTGATTCCCCCGGACAGCGCTGTGGCCGGGATATCGCTGAAAAGGTTCATCTGGCTGGTATGGCTTGGCACGATAGTCATCTCCGCGGGATGCATAGCTGCATTCGCGCGGGTATTCAGAAACTCCCCTGCTTGAGCAGCATTTTCATGGCCTCCGCGGTCCTTGCAATCTCCTTTTTAAGGGAATCGAAGGCAGTCGCGGCTGACGACAGGTCGCCGCTTTTACCGATCTGCTCGAGCTTATATGCGGCCTCGAACGCGTCCCTCGCAGAAAAATTCGATACTGCGCCCTTGATCGTATGGGAGCTCTTCCCTACTTTTTCCGCGTCGTGCGCGGCGATTGCATCATCGATGTTTTTAAGGAGTTTCTCCGAATCGGCGAGAAAAATCTCGATCAACTCTTTCAGAAGATCGTAATCCCCGTCAAGCCTTTCCTTGAGCTCTCCCGTATTGATGACGTCGCTGATGTTCATTCAGTTCCCCCTGCTGCAGAGAATCAACCGGCGTTCTGCGGCCATTGATAATAATTGTATCGAAAAGGGAAATACTGTCAATACCGGGAATGGATTTTTCCGGGAATCAGAACTCGAACAGAATGTCGCGGTGGCTTGCGGTAAAAATGAGACCGGGCCCCGTTTTTTCCGATGAATCCGTGATTATCAGCTTTATCTGCGATGCATGGCCCCGGTCCTTGAAGAGCTGCAGCGAATGAAAATCCGCTTCTGCGTCAAGGTCTTCGATCGGTATGCGCTTTGTTTCTGTGATGAGAGTTTCGGTGTAAGGCGCGCCGATCTGATCGAGCCGGCGCCGGATTATTTCAGGGTAATCGGGAGCTGTGTGGCCCGGCAGGATTTTTTTTCTGATCACGTCTGACAGCGTTTTTCTTCCCTCATGGGTCCTGACCGCCACCAGAGAAAGCCCGGATCTTTTTTTCATGAGCGAAAGCGCCATGTCCGCATCCTTCATCGGATACAGCGAATGAACGCATATCAGCGCCTCGCTGAAGGGCCCGGACCAGGATTCCCAGTCGGTGCGGTCTATGGAAATGCTGCCTGAGATGTCGGGGGTGATTTTCTCTTTGAGGATTTCGATCATCTCGGCCGAAGGCTCGATGGCGGTGATTTTTTTCCCCTCGCGCGCGAGCGGCACGGCCAGAAATCCGGTGCCCGCGCCCACGTCGAGAACGAAAGTCGATCCTTCGAGGCGATCTTTCACGTGCCTGTACAGCTCTCCGGGATAGTTCTCCCTAGCGAGCCTGATATCGTATTCCCTCGCGAATTTTCGGTCGTTGAATCTCAATCGGTTGTCCCGGCTACAGTGCGTACTATGAGAAAATCCGGAAAATTAAAAAGAAAATCAAACAGTTTTTTTTCCGTGGCTGTTTATTTATTGACTTAAAATTGGAACCGGTGTTGATTCTGGATGATCGGGAAGGATGCTGATGGTCAGGAGCGTTTCAATAAACTTTCATCCCAATGACTGGGGATCCCTGCAGCTTATAAGGGACATCGTGCGTTTCGCCCAATCCCATGGAGCCGACGCACTGCTTCCCGACTACGAGATCCTTGCCAGCGCCGGGCTCGAGAAATATGTCTGCAGCGATGAAAGGTACGTCAGAAGCGCCGATCTGGTGATCGCCGTCGGCGGGGACGGGACGTTTCTTCGCACCGCGCGGCTTTTTTCTGATACCGGAAAGCCGATATTCGGAATCAACCGCGGGAGGCTCGGTTTCCTCACTGAATTCAGCCCCGAGGAATATCCAAAATACCTCGAAGGCGTGTTCAGCGGCGCACTTGCCGTGACCGAGCGTATAACACTGCAGGCCGAGATCATCACCGGGAAAACACGGCGCTCGACGCTGTGTTTCATCAACGACGCGGTGATATCCAAGGGCGCGCTTTCCAGGGCGATTACGGTCGAGCTGGAAGTCGACGGCCACTATCTCAATTCTTTTTCCGGAGACGGCCTCATAATATCGACGCCCACGGGGTCCACGGCGTATTCACTTTCGGCCGGAGGCCCGATAATAACGCCGACTTCGGCGGACGTTCTGTGCATCACGCCGGTATGCCCCCATACTCTCGGTATGCGGCCCATGATCGTGCCGGCCGCGTCCGTGCTCAAGGCCAGGATCATGACAGAGGAAAGGAACCTTCTCCTGACCATAGACGGCCAGGAGGCGATCAGCGTGGGTTCAGACGACGAGATCGTTTTCAGCAGGTCGGGAAAAAAGATTTTCGTCGTAATGCATCCCGAAAAAAATTTTTACGCCATCCTGAGAGAGAAGCTCGGGTGGGGATAACAGCGAGCGGAGCCGCCAATGCTTGTCGAACTAAAGATCAAGAATTTCGTGATCATCGATGATCTGACGATCGGTTTTCAGAAGGGCCTGAATATTCTTACGGGCGAGACCGGGGCGGGTAAATCGATCCTGATCGACGCTCTGTCCGCGGTGCTTGGCGAAAAAATGACCACCGACATGATCAGGTCCGGCTTCGAAAAATCGGTTATCGAGGGGACGTTCGACATCAGCGCGATACCCCAGCTCTCGCCCATACTCGATGAATCAGGCATCGATGCGGGCGATTCTGTCCTGGTCCTCAAGCGGGAACTGTATGCCAGCGGCAAGGGAAGGAGCTTCGCGAACGCGACCCAGATCCCGGTGTCGAAACTCAAGGAAATATCCGAGTACCTGATCGACATTCACGGGCAGAACGAGCACCAGAACATTGTCAAGATATCGAAACACCGCGAGCTGCTCGACAGCTTCGCCGGTCACGGCAGCCAGGTCGACCGCATCAGGGAGCTCCATTCGGCGCTCCAGGAAATAAAGGAGAAGCTGAATTCGTTCGAAATCGACGAGCGCGAAAAGGCGAGAAGGATCGAATACAACAGCTTCGCAATAAGGGAGATCGAGACCGCGCGGCTCGTACCCGGAGAGGAGGACGAGCTCAGGAACGAGTCGGCGCTGCTTTCGAATGCGGAAAAAATCTTCCGCGAGATCAATTCGGCCTCGGCCCTGATCAACGGCGACGGCGGTGTGCTCCAGAAACTAAAGCTGGCCGAGCAGAGCCTGTCCGTGGTCTCGCACTACGACCCGGAGGCGTCGAACACCCTTGAATCGGTGAAGGAGGCCCTGTATTCGCTCGAGGACGCCTCGCATTTTCTGAGAAACTACGAGAAAAGCATCGATTTTTCTCCGGAGCGGATCAACCAGGTCGAGGAGAGGCTCTCGCTAATCTCGGGGCTGAAGAAGAAATACGGCGGCTCGATCGAGGAGGTTCTCCAGTACGCCGACAGGGCCCGCAGGGAGCTCGATGCAATCTCGTCGAGCGAGGACCAGATCGACAGGCTCAAGCAGGAATACCGCACCGCACTCAGGGAGGCGAAGGAAAGGGCGCTTTACCTGTCCGAAAAGAGAAAGGCCGCCGCGCAGGAGCTCGAAAAAAAGGTGATGAAGGAGCTTCGCGACCTGGGAATGGCGGGGACGGTCTTCAGGATTTCGATCAAGCGCGAGCTGAGCCCGGACGGGGAGATCGAAGCTGAAAATAAACGCTACGTCCTGTATCCGCACGGCCTCGACAGGGTCGAATTCCTCCTGTCCGCAAACCAGGGCGAAGACCTCCGGCAGCTGAAAAAGGTCGCCTCGGGCGGAGAGATGTCACGCATCATGCTCGCTCTCAAGAACGTCATTTTGTCGGCGGACATCGTCGACAGCCTGATCTTCGACGAGGTCGATGCCGGAATCAGCGGGAAAACGGCCGAAATAGTCGGCAGAAAGCTGAAGACCC
>JAKLIV010000192.1 GCA_022709405.1 Spirochaetota bacterium | reverse complement strand
ATCGTCATGATACAGTTCATCCTGTCGCCCGACAGGCAGGCCTGCTTTTTCTGGTACCGGATATTCACGTTCATCGCCTGCGTGTGCGTTATTTTAAGGCTTCACTATTTCATGGAGCTGGCCGGAATAAAGGCGGCGCGGACCCGTCCCTTCATTGCGGTCATGTACTCCCTGCCGCTGATTGTCGCGTTGCCGATAATGACCTTCCATCCGGTAGTCGCGGATTTCGTCAGGTTTTCATGGGGATGGGGGCTCGTGGTCATACGATCGGTATGGACCCTGCTGTTTTATTCCTACATGATGGGATCAGGCCTGGTCTGTACGGCCCTGGCGGTTTACTGGCGCTTCAGGGCCGGGACGCAGAGGGAAAAGAAACAGGCGGATATCATCATACTGTCAAGCATGGCCGGCATTATCGCCCTGGCGCACCTGTTTTTTCCCGCAGACCATGTAATATCGGGCCACGCACTGTTCATAAATCTATATAATATTCTCTGCTTCGTAATACTGGTCTTCGGTATCCGCTTTGCAGTAATGAAATACGGCCTCATGACGCTCACCCCGACCAATCCCGCGTCCGAGCTTTTCGAGAGAATGTACGAGTCTCTGTTCGTTATCAACACCAGGGGAGACATCATATTCCTCAACGAGAATGCGCGCATCCTCTCGCGGCATGCGGGGATGGAGACCGGGACCGGGAGCATATTCGGCCTCTTTGAGTCGCCCGGAATTCTCAGGCATGAGATCGAAAAAATGGTCCGAGGCCGCGAATTGATGCAGCCGTTGATTCTCGCCCCTTCCGGAAATGCAGGCGGCAAAGCTCTGGAAACGACCCTGCTCGGCGTCAAAAATGAAACAGGAGAGATCGTCGGCATTATCGCCATTTTGCGCGAAGCAGGGGGGATTACCGGCCTCCAGGAACAGCTCAACCTCTCTCCCCGGGAGATCGAGGTGCTCCTGATGCTCTGCGGCGGCATGTCGTCCAGGGAAATAGCGGAGGAGTGCGAAATCACGCTTTTGACCGTCAAGACCCACATTCACAACATCTACCAGAAGACCGGACTCAAAAACCGCGTCGAGCTGTCAAACCTGCTGAACAGGCATTTCTGAACAGGAAAGCCCTCTCTTTGCGATCAGATCATGAATCCGCTCATTATTTACGCAATACATCGTTCGATGTATGGTCATAAAAGCGCATTAATGCAATATTAGCATTTCAATACTACTGGTTGTGATATGTGACTGTCTGGCGATAACCGGAGTCATTCAATATGATTCACTTACAGTTACCCCGGGCCGAATCCAATCATCAATAAATATTGTATTGCGTACAGGAGAAAAATCATGAAAAAATCCGGATTATGGTTCTCGCTATTGGCTCTGGTAATTTTTATCTCGACCTGTGATAGCGGCAGCGGCGGCGGAGGGGGAGGAGACGCTGGAGGCAGCGTTATTGATATTTCCAATGACTGCACTGCCGCATTCTCGTTCGGGTGGAGAACCGATAACCAGGCGAAACGGTACCAGACCTTCAACACCGGCGCATACACGAAAGTCGACGCGGTCGAGGTCAAGATCAGGAAAAACAGCGAAATGGATACATATAACGACGTGTCCGTGGAACTGTATAAAACCGACGGCGGCGTCCCGACCGACAGGATCGCAGAAACGACGATCGACGCGGATTCGTTCGGCGCCGTTTTCAGTGTCGTGAGGGCGAACCTGTCGTGCCAGGGCCTTTTCCCCGGGACCGAATACGCCGTGGTCCTGGGCCAGGTGGATCTGCCCGACGACAACGCCGGGTTCGAATGGTGCAATGAAGAGATCGATTCCGAGTTGAATTTCGGCAAGCTCGATGACTCGACCTGGACCGATGAATCCGAAAACGTCGGCATGGGAGACGGATGGCTCAAGGTGTATGTTTCCGGGGGCATGTCATCATCCGTCACGTCGTATTATACCGGAACCATTACGGTTAACGTAGAGGATTCTCTCACAGGCGTCAACTGTGTCACTGCTCACGACAGCCAGGCGGTTTTTGATGTCGTGCTCGAGAATGATACTTCGTTTCCCTCGAGCTCCGGGCAGAAATGGATAAATAACCAGGGAATTAGCGTGCTCGGAAGTTATCTCAAAACATACACCGGCTCGGGATGCACGGGAATGCCGAATTCTATTTCAAGCGACGGTGCCCGGATGTTTGCGCTTTCTGCATCGGATTTTCCGGTTAACCTGATAATCTACACTGAGGCCGATAAATATCAACTGATCATCTCAGGTATTCCGTTTTCGGGCTGCACCATGCAGTATGATTCTTTCAGCTCGACCATGACCGCCGTAATCCTGGTGCCGCTCATGGAAGTGGCCCCGGTGCCGGGGGATACGACCGTCCTCAGCGGCGATCAGACGGCTCACGATGTAAACGGCGCGGATGTACAGGTGACCTGGAGTCTGACCCGGCACAGCAATTAAGGGGCTTTTTTATCAGAAGACCGGGCAAAAACTGATTTCATTGATCACTGGATAATTTCGGCGACAGGGCTATCGTCATTCCTCGAGATTGATTATGGATGATCATTTCCGGTTCAGGCGGACGCGGTCCGGTTAAAAGGGTATCATCGCTCGGTTCTCATGCGGACGCGGGATTCCCGCCGACATGGTACTGCTTCACAAGGTTGTACAGTTCTATCTTATTGTTGACGCCGAGCTTGTTGTAGATGTTTATCATGTGGTTCTCGACGGTCTTTTCTGAAATATTCAGGCGCGCGGCGAGCTCCCTGTTCGAGAGCCCCGACAGCGCCATGGTGATGATGTCCATCTGTCTGTCGGTTATTTTGTGGATGGTTTTCAGCTGGTTCAGATCTCTGTCCTCGCGCGCGATGACCAGGATCCCGAGGATATCGTTGAATCTGTCCCTGACGAGGGAAAACCTCGCGTCGAAGTATCGTGTCGGACCACCGCCATTGTTAAAGCTGACCCTGTACGTGAAGTTGTCCTGCGAACCATCAAGGAGTGCGTTGACCTTTTCATCGATAATATCGTATTCGGGTATGTTTTTCGAAAATTGAGTCACGTTTCCGGAATCCCTGCCGTCAATTATTTCCTTTGCGCTGTTGTTGATGGTGATGATATTCTTGTCGGGACCCAGGAGCATTACCGATTCCTCGATGTTCGAGAGCAGTTCGCTGCTGATGTATTCGGGCGTGATGGAAAGGAAGCGGTATCTTGCTATCGAGTATCCAAATCCTGCAACCCATATGCATATGACAACGGATGCGTCACCGGCTATCGGATATTTGATCAGCTTGAAAACATCGATGATTAATACCATGTATATTAGCATGATGAGACTGCCGGATACAAACGTTCCCAGCAGCACCGCAGCCTGTTTTTGTTCTCTCAGGGATTTCGTTTTTTTTCTCCATAACAACATAATCGTGGTGATAATTATTGTTGATATCAACCAGTATAACGATACAAGAAAAAAGTGGGCTTCCTCCTGGATTTTTACCATCCTCCACGTGCCATCTATCTTCACCAATTCCACAAATAGTGGGAGTGAATAGTTCCGGCAAATGAGCAATGTCTGAATGAATATCACCACGCCAAGAAAAAGATTTTGAAATCTGCGAATGTTGTACAGGTTAAAAATATTTGATATATATGTTATCAGGATGATTATCAAGGTAAAAAAAAGAATGCCCATGGATGTCGCGGTTCTGTAAATCATTACAGCTGTTGCTTCATCTGAAACAGCATGTATCACTATCAGAAGAATATTACTCAAAACAAAACTGAGTATGGTTGCAAAAAAGGCAAGATTTACCTTGTTCCCGGGATTCAATGACAGGATATACAAACCCATCGCTAAAAAAATGCACATCGTAGCGACACTCAGAATTATTATCATCATCATCATAACAATTGATCCTGCACCATCTACATTGTTAAATCGTCATCCCCGTCTGTCGAGAGCAATGTCTCTGCTGCTTAAGATATTTTCATATTTATCAGGAAATTCGTGGACAAGGCCCGGGATGTAATCTCCTCAAATGTGACAGTGAACCTACAATATCCATACCTTTATGTCAAACACATACCGGTTCGATCCCCAGTAAAACGAAAAGTATAGGGGTTTCCCCCTATGCCCGTAAAATTGAAAAAAAATTCACGCATGGGGGTTTCCCCCCATGACAGAAAAGTTGGAAACATGCATATAAATCTATCTAACAATCGGGTGAACGGGGTCATTCTGAAACTGCGGTTGTTATCATTCGTATCATTCATGGAAGCTTTTTTATGTGCAAATGGAATTAATGAAGGAGGTGCAATTGAAAACAACCATGAAGAATTTTTTTTCAATTCGAATTTTCATGATCTGCTGGATCATGCTGGTTGCGGTTTTTATCGTATGCTGCGACGATTCAGGCGGTTCGTCGGATAAGAATACCGGTACCGCTGACGGCGCGAGATGGGGCCAGGCCAGGTGGGGGCAGGGATCCTGGAACGAATGAAAAATAATTTACAAGAAAATAAGGAAAAAATAATGGAAAACGAAAAATTGCTGCAATTGATCGAAGAGTTGAAGAGAGAAGTTTCGGATCTTAAGGCCCAGAGAAAAGGCTTCTGGAACAGGGCGTTTTCGCGGATGCACGTAATAACCGGCGTGCTTGTTTCCGCGCTGGCCGCATCGACGATTCTTTTCGCCGCTCAGATTACCTTTACTGACGGCGATCTTATTTCCGCAGATGAAGTAAACGCGAATTTCACTGAACTGTACAACAGTATCGCCGCGCTTGAAACGAGCGTTTCGGGCTATAATACTTTGCTGTCCGGAGTGACAAGAATAACCGATAACGGCGAGGACACGATACGGTTTACCGGCATGAACGTGCAGATAGTAAGCGGTTCGGGTACCACAAACGGAACGGTCAACGGGACCGGCAACCTGATCGTCGGGTACAACGAGGCAAGGACATCGGACAGCGACAAGAGCGGATCACACAATATTGTCGCGGGCTATCTCAACAACTATTCGTCCTTCGGCGGTTTTGTAGTCGGCGTTACAAATACTATATCAGGACCTTATTCTTCGGTAAGCGCAGGAAACGAAAATACTGCAAGCGGATCATGTTCATCGGTAAGCGGCGGATGGTCCAATTCTGCGGAAGGGCAGTCTTCATCGGTAAGCGGCGGATGTTATAATACGGCGGAAGGGGATCGTTCCTCGGTCAGCGCCGGATACCTGAATACGGCAAGCGGGCAGCAGTCATCGGTCAGCGGTGGTGAGGGCAATGCTGCAAGCGGATCATGTTCATCGGTCAGCGGCGGAAATGCCAATACCGCAAGCGGTGGAGATTCCTCGGTCAGCGGCGGAAATTCCCGTAGCGCTACAGCGACGAATAACTGGGCGGCGGGCAGTCTTTCCGAATCCAACTAAAGCTATCCGGTGCAGGCAGGGGTATAGCCCCTGCCTGAATCCGCACAGTTGCTACGGTGCAATCGATTCCGACCGCGAAAATTCCCTTATACCGATACTAAAAATTCTTGACAATTTCAGGTAAAAGAATCCAATGCACCCATCATTCAAGCAATGAATCACAGCATGATGAACGCACATACGAACAGCCGTAAATTCTACTTTAGCTACTTTTATTTTTTTTAAAAGCCGCTCGTAGCTTTACGGACACTGTATGTTTCGGAAGCCGCGGGCGGAAAGCCGGCGGCTTTTTTAATGCGCGTGGAAGCATACGCAATATCAGGCCGCCGGTCCTCCGGGCGGCCTTTTTCATGCTCAAACCAGCAGACTGGAGGAAACACATGAATGCAGTACTGAGCGAACCGGAAGCCGGAAAGCCTTCTGTTCCATACATGCTCGCCGGCAGGGTCAGCGACGAAAAAACCGTAGTGAATATCAGCGGGGGTATTACGATCGGAGGGGAAGATGTATGCATCATAGCAGGGCCCTGTTCGATCGAGTCCCGTGATCAGATCATGGAATCGGCCGCCCATGTCAAAAAGGCCGGGGCGACCATTCTGCGGGGCGGCGCGTTCAAGCCGAGGACGTCGCCCTATGCGTTCCAGGGAATGGGTGTCGAAGGGCTGAAGCTCCTTCGGGAGGCCGGCGACGCATTCAGGATGCCGATAATCACCGAAATCATGGATTCGGACGACCTTGCGGTCATCGAGGAATACTCGGACATTATCCAGGTGGGGGCGCGCAACTGCCAGAATTTTTCTCTTCTCAGAAAACTGGGCAGGGCGAAGAGGCCGGTGCTCCTGAAGCGCGGGATGATGACGACCGTGGTAGAGCTGCTGATGAGCGCCGAGTACGTTCTCGCCGGGGGCAACCGGAACGTCATTCTCTGCGAGCGGGGCATCCGCACCTTCGAAAGCGAAACGAGGAACACGCTCGACATCTCCGCGGTGCCGGTGCTTCAGCAGAAGACGCACCTTCCCGTGATCGTCGACCCGTCGCACGCCGCCGGTACATGGAAGCTCATCCATCCCCTTTCGCTCGCCGCGATCGCCGCAGGGGCCGACGGGCTCATGATCGAGGTGCATCCCGATCCGGACCATGCGTTATCAGACGGCATGCAGTCGCTCAAGCCGGAACGGTTCAGCGATCTCATGATCAGGATGGCGCAGATGGCCAGGCTGATGGGCAGGAGCATTCCCGGCAGTTGTTGAGGGGCCCTGCACCGGCTGGGCCTCAGGGTTCCGGTATCGGGCGATAATCGTCCAGGCATGATTTTCGGTGCCGTCAGGCTGCGCGGGGAATTGCGTCTGTGGGCCTGTTTTTTCTTCGCCATGGTTTCGCAGGCCGAACAAAATAGTAATTGCAATATTTACCGATATGGGATTATGTAACATACAATCGAAGGTTGCGAAAATCCATGGAAAGCAGCGAAAGAATAAAGCTGATACGCCTCGGCAACGAGCTCTTCAATGACAAGAACATCGAGGGAGCCCTGAAAATTTTCGTCAAGACCGGGTACAGGGACGGCATAACCAGGATCGCCGATTATTACTTCTACGATAAAAAAATGCCGCTGGTCGCCCTCAGGTATTACCGCATGGTCAAGCGCGAGGACAAGGTAAGGGAGATTTTCGAGCGCATGGTCTTCGCGCTGGGGAAGCTGCTCGGAAAAAACACCGCACCGAAGGTCGAGCTGCCGCCCCTGAAAGTGTCACCCAAGCTCAAGATCCTCGCAGAGGAAATTCTGCAAAGGGAAAAGACCGGGGAGTGACCCCGGACCGGTATTTCAGTGTAACCGGATATCCCGGCTCGATACCTGATAAATCAACAATTGGAGTTTCGGATGAAAAGAACAATCGCGGTCATGGCCGTTTTTTTCATGATGTCCATTGCGTCCGGCGCAGGGGGCAGTATCGACAACGCCGAGGACTACCTCCGGCGAAACGTGGTGACGGTAAAGCTCTCGAACGGCATTACAGTCGTGCTTCTCGACAGGGGATATGCGCCGACGCTTGCATTCGACCTGTCCTTCAGCGTCGGCTCGTCCGATGAAAGCTACAATACCGTCGGCGCGGCCCATCTGCTCGAGCACATGCTTTTCAAGGGCACAGACAGGATCGGTACCACTGATTATGCGCGTGAAAGCGAGATACAGAAAAAAATCGAAGCAGTGGGAGAGACCATAGACCGGCTCAGGGCATCG
>JAKLIV010000191.1 GCA_022709405.1 Spirochaetota bacterium | reverse complement strand
TTGCACTGGGACCTGTTGGCCACGGTGATGTCCCTTATGTCGTACTTGGTAAAATACTTGAGAATGAGCTCTCCCATTTCTCCTGCGCCGATGAGCAGGGCCTTCTTGGTCGAAAGGTCGTCGAAAACCTTCCTGGCCTGCTCGCACGCTATATAGGCGATCGAGAGCGGATTTCGCGCGATCCCGGTCTCGGTCTTGACCTTTTTGGCCGCGTTGAAGGCGTGGTGAAAGAGCCTGTTGAGCACCGGCCCGGTCGAAGAGCCCTCTACTGCGATCCGGTATGCCTCTTTCATCTGCCCGAAAATTTCATTCTCGCCCACTACCATCGAGTCGAGAGACGAGGCGACCGACAGGCAGTGCTTCACCGCGTCAACGCCCCGGTGCTCGTAGAAGCGGCCGCGTATCTCGGCCGGGGTTTTTCCTGAGGAGTCGCAGAGCATCTTCATGATGATGTCGGCTCCGTCGCCCCCGTCGGGCGCAACGAAATATATCTCGACCCTGTTGCATGTCGAGAGGTACACGATTTCGTCCACGCCAGAGCACCGTGCTTCATGCAGGAAGCCGGCGATCAGGTCGGGCGCGATTGAAAACCTTTCCCTGAATTCGACCGGCGCCGTCTTGTGGCTCATGCCGAGCACATGCACAAGGGGCGGACCGGTTTTCGTGTTTTTCTTCTGAACGTTCATTACGCTAAAACGGCCCTCAGCGATTCATCAATGGCTGCCGCGGTTTTTTCGAGGTCGGCCGAAGAATGCGCAGTCGAAAGGAATCCGACCTCATAGCCCGACGGCGAAAGATATATCCCCCGTGACAGCATCCCGGCGTGGAACCTGCCGAAAAGCTTCATGTCGCACTCCTTGACCTGGGCCAGGGATGAGACCTCCTTTCTGCCGGTGAAGTAAAAGGCGAATACGGATTCGAGCCGCTGCAAGAGAAAGCGTCCTTCATGTTTCTTCAGCACCGGAGCGAGAATGCCCGCGAATTCGTCCGAGAGCTTTTTCAATTTCATGTACGCGCCGGTCCTGTCGAGCTTTTCGAGGGTGGTGATGCCCGCCGCCATCGCAAGCGGGTTACCGGAAAGGGTGCCCGCCTGGTATACGGGGCCGTCCGGCGCGATCATCGACATGATATCGGCCCGCCCGCCGTATGCGCCGACCGGAAGGCCGCCGCCGATGATTTTCCCGAGGGTGGTGAGGTCGGCCGCCACGCCGTAATATTCCTGCGCTCCCCCGGGCGCGAGCCTGAACCCGGTGATCACCTCGTCGAAGATCAGGAGAATCCCTTTGCGGTCGCACAGCTCCCGCACGCCGCGCAGAAATCCATCCGCCGGAGGGATCATGGAATAGTTGCAGGGAAGCGGCTCGAGGATAACGGCAGCTATGGTATCGCCGTTTTTCTCCACGGTTTCGGCGACTGCTTCGAGATCGTTGAAGGGCACGATGAGGGTATCGGCCGCGTTGCCGGGCGTAACGCCGGCTGAATCGGGAGTGCCGAAGGTCGCGAGGCCCGATCCGGCGGCCACGAGCAGATGATCGGCGTGGCCATGATAGCATCCGTCGAACTTGATAATCCTGTTTTTTCCGGTGAAACCGCGAGCGAGCCTGATGGCGCTCATCACGGCCTCGGTTCCCGAGTTGACGAACCTGATCTTCTCGATGGACGGGAAACGCTTTGCGACCATCCCGGCAATGGTAACCTCGAACGGGTTCGGCGTGCCGAAGCTCGTCCCGTTTGCCGCAGCGCCGGTTATCGCCTTTATCACGTCACTGTCGGCGTGGCCGAGAATCAGAGGACCCCAGGACATGCAGTAGTCGATGTATTCGTTGTCATCGACATCGACGAGCCGGGATCCCCTGCCCTGTTTCATGAACAGGGGTTCGCCGCCGACCGACCTGAACGCCCGCACCGGCGAGTTCACCCCGCCGGGCATCAGCCTGATGGCTTTACTGTACAGTTCTTTCGATTTTTCAATGTTCATCCTGATTCTCCGCGATCCGCCAACGCATTCCGGCCTAAAACCAGCCGTGCCGGTACACGTCGCGGGTGTGATACGAAATGACCATGTCTGCACCGGCCCTGAATATCGAGGTCAGGATTTCGACGGCCAGATTTCTTTCATCCCCGTATCCCAGCTTCGCCATGGCCTTGACCATCGAGTACTCGCCGCTGACGTTGTATGCGCACAGCGGAAGGTCGGTTACGGCCCGGACCCTGGCTATGATGTCGAGATACGACAGGGCCGGCTTAACCATGAGGATGTCGGCCCCCTCGTCGGCGTCGAGCAGCGCCTCCCTTTCGGCCTCGCGGGAATTGCGGCAGTCCATCTGATATGTCTTGCGGTCGCCGAACTGCGGCGCGCTGCCGGCCGCGTCCCTGAACGGGCCGTAAAAGGCCGAGGAGTATTTCACGGAGTACGCCATTATCGGCAGGCAGTCGAAGCCGCCCTCGTCGAGCGCGTTCCGCATCGCCCCGACCCGTCCGTCCATCATGTCTGAAGGAGCGATCATGTCGCTGCCGGCCCTTGCCTGGGACAGCGCCGTTTTTTGAAGCAGCTCGAGGGTCGGGTCGTTGAGCACCGCGCCGTCACGCACCACGCCGCAGTGACCGTGGTCGGTGTATTCGCACAGGCACAGGTCGGTGATGACCAAGATGTCCGGGAGCTCTCTTTTCAGCGCGCGAACAGCTCGCTGAACAATTCCATTTTCGGCGTATGCCCCGCTCCCGAGAGGGTCCTTCTGCGAGGGGATACCGAAAAGGAGCACGGCGGAAATTCCGAGGCGCAGGTCCGATTCGGCGTCGCGAAGCAGGTTATCGACGCAGACGCGCTCGATCCCCGGCATGGACGCGATTTCCTGGCGCAGTCCCGAGCCTTCCATCACGAAATGCGGCATGATCAGCTTTTTACGGTCTGGCACGGTTTCGGCCGCCAGATCGCGCAGAATCCGCGACGATCTGTTCCTGCGGGGCCTCCAGGGACAATCCATGGCTTCACCTCCTGTTATCGCGGGTAGTATCAATAAAAGGAGGGTATTTGGCAAGTAATTTTAGCTGAAAAGCTTGCTGCCGAGGGTCTCGGCAAGCTTTCTCACCTGTTCGGACTGTTGATGCATCTGCACGGCGCCCGCCGAGTTTGCCTGGGTTGCTTCGTTGATCCCGGCGAGGGCCCTGGTGATTTCCCCGACGGCGGTCTTCTGCTCTTCGGTCGCTATTCTCATCTCCTCCGACGACGAGATCCCGCGCTCTGCCTCGGAATTAACGGTATCGTTGATTTCCTGCTGCCGTTTCATCTTCTCGGAAATGTCGTTGATCATATGATTGATACCGTTTATGCCCTCGATGATGCGGCTTATGACCGAAACCGTTTCTTCGACCGCCTTTTTTCCCCTGGAGATCTCCTCGTTGTTGCTTTTAATGTGGTTGTCGATCTCCTTGATGCTGGAGGACGTCTGGTCTGCGAGCTTGCCGATCTCGTCGGCGACCACCGCGAATCCCCTGCCATGCTCCCCCGCCCGCGCAGCTTCAATGGCCGCGTTCAGAGAGAGAAGGTTGATCTTGTCGGATATGTCGTTGATGATCCCGACGATATTCTTCATTTCTTCGGAGCTGCCGATTATCTTGCCCATGCTCTCGCTCATGGTCTTCATCGATTCACCGCCGCTATTGGCCTGCCCTACGATTTCTTTCGTCGAACTAAGGGCCCTTACTGTGGTTGTTCCCATTTCGGCGATTGCCTTTGTCTGCTCATGTATCTTCCCGAGCAGGTTTTCCATCCTGGAATACTGGTCCCTCGCGTTGCCGGCAACCGTGTCGACGCCCGCAGAGACCTCCTCGATGGAAGCCATTATTTCTTCGGTCGTCGCAGCCTGGCTCTGGGTGTTTTCCGAAAAGGCCGAAGCGGTCGTATTCATGTTCTGCGAAGAAGAAGTCAGGTCACGCGACACCTCGGCAATGGACTGCATCAGGTCCTGGACCTTCGAGTAGCTCTCCCTTATCTGGTCGGCCTGTTGCTGCATGTTGCCGAGCGACTGCTTGTTGATGATCATGATGAACAAACCGACTGCGAACGTGAAAATCAGCGAGAATGAAGAATCGATCATCCCCACTGTTGCCGACTGGAGATAAAGGCCTTCCAGACTATTTTTTGCGAGAAAATAAAATGCGATATCCGAGACGAGAAAAAGCGTGAAGACGGCCAATACGAACGACCGCCTGCAGAACAGCACGGTCGCTACGAGGATAGCTATCATGAAATAGATGAAGGAGCTATAACCGTTATGGACATCCCGTCCCAGTTTTACCATAAGACCGGCGCTTACGCCGATAGCCATTACTCCGAAAATAAAATTCGCCGCGAGATAATATCTGCCGGTCTTCAGAATCGCCAGAGCGGCCAGGCCTGAAATCAGGACGACCCAGATAACGATTCCGGCCTGTAAGAGAATGTGCGGCATAAAAATTACGAAAGAGATGAAAATCAAGGCCATCAGTATGACGGTCCAGATGCAGAAAAACATCAGCGCACGCGCCTTTCTCTGGATTATGAAATCTGCGGATTCGTAACGGGAAAGGAAAAAGTCGGCAATCGCTTTCATCAGTACCTCTTGCAGAATTATTATACAAATGCATAACAATATGCAGAATTACGATATTGTCAAACACTATTCTAGCATCCCGTACGACCGCTTATTGTATCAATGCCAAAATATTCAGAACCCTCTTCGGCGGGACCATCGATTTCAATGCCAAGCGCCCTTTTCTCATTAGGCCGGGGTTAAAATGTTCGATGCTCCCGCTGGCAGCATAACCCCACGACCGATAAGGCCATGAGTACGGTAAAATACGGCCGATATACGGTCCGGGATTTCAGGATTTATACAAATTTTGTTCCGGCGATATTTCTTACTTGATTTGTCCGCACGATTTTTTTTAATACGCGGAATAACAATGTCGCTGACTGTTCATAAACGCTTTTTCATGAACGATATCGGCATTACTGAATAACCATGAAGACCATACGCATAGGCACACGCGGAAGCAGACTTGCGCTTGTCCAGGCCGAAGAAATTCGCGCCAGGCTCGCAGCGCAGTTTCCCGACAACTCCTTCGAGATCGTGGTGATCAAGACCACCGGCGACAGGATCCTCGACGCGCCGCTTTCAAAGATCGGCGACAAGGGCCTTTTCACCAAGGAGCTCGAGCAGGAGCTTCTTTCCGGGGGCATCGACTGCGCCGTGCATTCGATGAAAGACATGCCCACCAGGCTCCCCGCCGGACTGTGCATTGCGGCCGTCACCGAAAGGCTCGACCCACGAGACGTCCTTGTTTCGAAAAACGGCAAAAAGCTCACGGATTTCAGGAAAGGAGACACGATCGCGACGAGCAGCCTGAGAAGGCGCGCGCAGATCATGGCCCTGGTCCCGGGCATCAATATCGTGGATATGCGCGGCAACATCGTGACCCGCATGGAAAAAATGCAGGCCAGCGGCGACATCGACGGAATGATCCTGGCGCATGCAGGAATATCGCGTCTCGGCATGAATGACGCAGTGACCGAGATAATCAGCCCCGAGATCATCCTGCCTCCGGTTGGCCAGGCCGCGCTCGCGATCGAATGCCGCGCCGACGATCCCCTGCTCTCCGGGGTGTTCCGCAGCCTCAATCACGACGACACCGAAAAAGCGATCATGTGCGAAAGGGCTTTTCTGTCGCGCCTCGAAGGCGGATGCCAGGTGCCGATCGCCGGCCTGTGCCAGTCGAGGGGACCGGCCATTCATTTCACCGGGCTTGTCGCATCCCTTGACGGTTCGCTGATATTCCGCGATCATATGAGCGGCAGGGCCGACGACCCGTCAGGAACGGGAATCCGGATGGCCGAGATGCTGCTCGAAGCGGGCGCACGGAAGGTGCTTGACGAAATCTACGGGAAAACCCCACAGTACTGACAGGAAAAATATCATGCCGGCGAAGGGAACAGTATATCTGGTGGGCGCAGGGCCTGGAGACTACGGGCTGCTCACCCTCAGGGCGAAGGCGCTCATAGAAGCTGCCGATGTCCTCGTTTACGACAACCTGGTCAATCCCCGCATCGTAGCTCTGTGCCCCGACGACCGCGAAAAAATATATGTGGGCAAATCCGGGGCGCACCACAGCATGGAGCAGGAGGACATCAACCGGCTGCTGGTGCATAAGGCCTCCGAAGGCGGCGTGATCGTCCGGCTCAAGGGCGGAGACCCCTATATATTCGGTCGCGGAGGAGAGGAAGCGCTCGAGCTTTCCCGGGCCGGCATTCCCTTCGAGGTCGTCAACGGCGTGTCATCCGCCTATGCGGCCCCCGCATACGCAGGCATTCCCGTGACGCACCGCGGCATCGCGGCCTCGGTCGCCTTCATAACCGGCCACGAGGACCCGACCAAGCCTGACAGCGACATCCACTGGGACAAGCTGGCCACAGGCATCCAGACGCTCGTGTTTCTCATGGGAATCAAGAACCTGCCGCTCATCAGGAACGAGCTCATGAAAAACGGAAGAAGCGGCGACACTCCCGTGGCCGTGATCCACCGGGGCACCTATCCCTCGCAGAAATGCGTGACCGGCACCCTCGACACGATCGAGGACCAGGTGAGAATAAACGGCATAAAGCCCCCGGCCATAATCGTTGTGGGCGAATGCGTCGAATTGCGGGAGAGGATTGCATGGTTCGACAAGAGACCGCTCTTCGGAAAAACTATCGTGGTAACCCGATCGCGCGAGCAGTCATCAGAGCTGACGGCAAGGCTCGGCGAGCTCGGGGCCGCTGTCATCGAGGTGCCGTCGATAAAAATACTTCCGGTTGAAGACAGCGCGCCCGTGATGAAAGCGATTGCCGGCATCGGCGAATATGACTGGATATTGTTCACTTCGGCAAACGGCGTGGACCATTTCTTCGCCCACCTGTCCGGAGCCGGCCTCGATTCAAGGGCCCTGAGCGCGAACAAAATCTGCGCGATCGGGCCCGGCACGGCCGAAAGGCTTGCCGGCAGGGGCATCAGGGCGGACCTCGTTCCGCCGCGGTTTATCAGCGAAAGCATCGTCGAGTCACTCGCTTCGCTTGATGAAATCAGGGGTAAAAAATTCCTGCTTGCAAGGGCGGACATCGCCCCGGAAAAAATGAGAAAAGACCTCCTGCGTCAGGGCGCCTCGCTCGCCGACGATGTGACCGTGTACCGCACGGTTCAGTCCGGCATCGACCAGGATTCCGAAATCGCGGACGCGCTGGTTAACCGAAAATTCGACTGCGTAACCTTCACAAGTTCCTCGACCGTAAAAAACTTCGCATCTATCCTGAAGCTGCTCGGGATTGAAGACCTGAACGGCATTTCATGCGTTGCCATCGGACCGGTCACGGCGGATACAGCGCGCGAGATCGGGTTCACCGTATCGCGAGTTTCAGCCGAGCACACGATCGACGGCCTGGTGAACACCCTTATTCAACCATTTCAGGCGTGACCGCATCCATACCCGCTCATTTATAGTGCACATCCCGGCTTCTTTGATCTATCGCATATCGAACGAACTTTCATGCATTTTTCAATTCCTGACAATAAAAAATGAAATGACAAAATTAAAATAATAATCTAAATTCAAATCAAAAAAAGAATTCCAGGGGAAAGCAATGTCAAATCCGATAACGTCCTTTTTTTTAAAACGCTATGAAGACAAGGACTATCTGACCAGGAAAAAAGCCGGGTTGATATTCCTTTTCGCCGTGGTG
>JAKLIV010000190.1 GCA_022709405.1 Spirochaetota bacterium | reverse complement strand
ATAATATTCTTTACAAGCTGGGCGCCCGCAACGGAGACATTATCAAAAGAATCAACGGGAAAAAAATTGACAGCACGGAAAAACTCTACAAAATGTGGGAAGCGCTCAAGAGCGATGCGCGCATAACTGCGGATATCGAGCGCGGCGGGAAGATCATTACATTCGACTACAACATTACCGACTGATACAGGATGAACGCTATGAAATTATCGGGCATAAAAAAAATCATACTGCCTTTATTCATTCTCGCGGCCTCGAGTGTGATCACCGGCATCGCCGACCGTTCCCCGCTGAATCCGCTTCATCTTTCCGCTCAGCCGGCCATGGGAGAAGAAGGGAACAAGCCTCCCGAACCTCCCGCAGAGCCCCCGAAAGAGTCCCGGACCGAGGTACAGCAGGATGCGACGAAAGACGCATCGAGCAGCAAGCCCATCATAAGAAAGAAAGACAAGTATTTTTCGCTCAACTTCAAAGACGTTGAGATATCCGAATTTCTCAATGTCATGGGCCAGCTGATCGGGAAGAACATCCTTATCGACGACAAAATAAAGGGCAAGATCACCATATCATCCGCGAAAAAAATCCCGGTAAGCGAGGCTTTCGAGGTGATGAAATCCATCCTTGAAGTGAAGGACCTTGCGGTGATCGAGACCGAAAACCTGCTCAAAATCATCCCGATCAAGGATGCCATGAAGAAAAACGTCGAAGTGGTGGTTGACGGGAGAAAAGAGATACTGCCTCTGGAAAAAGACAGGACGATGACCTTCCTGCTCGAACTCAAATACGGCGACGCCAACGAGGTTGCGGCGGCGCTCAAAGCCATAGCTTCGCCGAACATGAGCATCGTCGTGTTCCAGAGCCTGAACACCCTGATTTTCAGCGGTTCTTCGACTGAGCTCGACGGTCTCGTGAAAATCGCGCAGACCCTCGACAAGCCTCTCGACGAGGAAACAGACGAGGCCGCGCCCAAGGGCAACATACATGTAATTCACCTTGAAAACGCGAACGCCGAGGACCTGGCGAACGTTCTTTCCCGGATACCGTTCTCTGAAAACGCTAAAATCCAGGTCCAGACTGCGGCGCCCGCGCAGCAGGAAACGACCAGGCCGTCCAAGAAAACCCAGCGCGTGACCAAGACCCAGGCCGCGCGCCCGGCCAAGCAGCAGCAGTTGTCAATCATCGCGAACAAGGAAACAAATTCCCTGATCATTACCGCAACGCCCGACGAAATCAAGGAGATCAGGCGCATCATCAAGGAGCTGGACACCGTCCGCGAGCAGGTGCTCATCGAGGCGATGATCGTGGAAATCGGAGCCGACAATTCGTTTTCGTTCGGCATAAACTGGATGCTCGGCGGCCAGAGCGGAAAGAACGCATTCGGCGGATCAGGTATTCTAAACCCGAATGTCAGCACGACCGCCGGGGAGGTCATGGGAAAGAAGACCGCGTTGCCGCTGAACTCGGGTTTTCAGCTCGGATACATCTACGACGGTGCGGCCCTGGGCTTCGCGATGCTCAACGCCTCGGCGAGCGACAGCAACTTCAACGTCATATCGACTCCCCAGCTGCTGACGATCGACAACCAGGAGGCCGAGCTGAACGTGGGTGAAGAGGTCCCGATCCAGAGCAACACCCGCATCACCGACGCCGGAACGCAGTATTACACCTGGGACTATAAAAGCGTCGGTTACAAGCTTAAAATCACGCCGCACATCACCCAGGGCGAACGGATCACGCTCGATCTCTTCCAGGAAGCCAACCAGGTCCTCGGTGAAACAACGACCGACAAGCCTCCCACGCTCGGCAAGAGGGACATCAAGACCAAGGTCACGGTCTTTGACGGTAAAACCATCGTTATCGGAGGACTCATTAGCAACTATAAAAGCACGAGCGAATCCAAAGTGCCGGTGCTTGGAGACATCCCGATCCTCGGATGGCTATTCAAGACCAAATCGGTCTCCTACAGGAAAACCAACCTGCTGGTCTTCATCACGCCGCACGTCGTGACAAAAAAGGACCGCCTTGACTCAATGACAAGGCAAAAACGAAACGAGCAGAAGATGCTTCAAGACAGATGACGGTCATGGCGCAGGACAAGGTAAAACAGTTCGGCAAGCTCCTGGTGGACAAAAAAATCATCACCCAGGAGGACCTTCAGGAGGCGCTCCTCGCGCAGCAGGCCAGCGGCGTGAGGCTCGGACAGTTTCTGCTCAAAAAGGGCCTCGCCACCGAAGCGCAGCTTCTGGATTGTCTGGCAGATCAATACGGCCTTAAGGCCCTTCCCCACATCGATTTCGAAGACCCCGACAAGATGTTTGCCGCCATTCCAGTGGCTTTTCTGAAAAAAAACAGGATCATTCCCTACTCGCTCAATACGAAAAAAAAGATGATCAACATCGCCATCGCCGATCCGCTGAACATCCAGCCGCTCGATGACCTGAAAATGCTCTTCCCGGGCCACCGGATGAATATCGTCCTTTCCACACCCGACGAGATACAGCGCATCATCAGCACGCACTTCGACATGCTCAAGAGCGAATCCACCGACGATGTCATCGAGGACCTCGAAGAATCCGATTTCGAGATACTGACAAGCCAGATATCAGAAACCGAAGATATCATGGACATGGCAAACGACGCGCCCATCATACGGCTCGTCAACACCATCATAAAGCAGGCGGTCACCGACCGCGCGAGCGACATCCATATCGAGCCCTACGAGAAGGACCTCATCGTCCGCTTCCGCATCGACGGCATCCTGTACCAGATGTTCACTCCCCCGAAAAAATACCAGGGCGCCGTCATGTCCAGGATCAAGATCATGGCGAACCTCAACATCGCCGAGAACAGGCTTCCCCAGGACGGGCGCATACAGCTCAAGATCGGCGGCAAGGACATAGACATCAGGGTCTCGACGTTCCCGACATACTACGGTGAGAGGATAGTCCTGAGGCTACTGAACAAGACCGACATGTACTTCGACCTCAATTCTCTCGGCTTCGACGATGACACGCTCTCAACCTTCAACGATGTAATCAAGAAGACGCACGGGATCATACTGGTGACCGGCCCGACGGGAAGCGGCAAAAGCACGACCCTGTACAGCGTGCTCACCCGTCTCAACACCGACGACGTGAACATCCTCACGGTCGAGGACCCGATCGAGTACCAGCTCAAGGGCATCGGCCAGATGCAGGTCAAACCCAAGATCGACCTGACGTTCGCGAGCGGCCTGAGGTCCATACTCCGGCAGGACCCGGACATCATAATGATCGGTGAGATACGCGACCTGGAGACCGCCGAAATCGCGGTGCAGTCGGCCCTCACCGGCCACCGGGTCTTTTCGACCCTGCACACGAACGACGCGGCAAGCGGCATAACCAGGCTCATCGACATGGGAGTCGAACCGTTCCTGATCGCGTCCTCGGTGAACGCATTCCTGGCGCAGAGGCTCGTCCGGAAAATATGCGTGCACTGCCGCAAATTGTACAAGCCGTCCCAGAAAATGCTCGCCGAGCTCGGGCTTAAAGCGACCGACATCAAGGGCGCGAAGTTTTACAAAGCGGTCGGCTGTCCGAAATGCATCAATACCGGCTACATGGGCAGGCTCGGTCTGTACGAGCTGCTTCCGGTCTCACAGGAAATCAGAAAGCAGATCATGTCGCACGCGGACGCTTCGGCGATCAAGGAACAGGCGATCAGGGAGGGGATGAAAACCCTGCTCGCCGACGGTCTTGCCAAGGCGATGGAGGGGATCACCACGGTCGAAGAGGTCCTGAGGGTTAGCTGATATGATCTTTCTCTACCAGGCGCTGAACCGTGAGGGGAAAAACGTCACCGACTACGTGGACGCCCCTTCCGAATCCGCAGCCAGACAAAAAATCAGGGCGCAGGGCCTTTACCTGGTCAAACTCAGCAAGGAAGAGGTGCATCAGCCTGCGGCCCCAGGCGATTCGCGCGCCGGCCAGATCAAGAACATACTCGAAAAATTTTCCCACACGGTGAGCCTCAAGCTCAGCACCCGGCAGGTCGGCCTTTTTTCGCGCCAGCTTTCGACACTGCTCAAGGCCGGTCTGCCGCTGCCCATGGCGATCAACGACATCATCGACCAGGTCGAAAACCGCCATTTCCGCAACATCATCTCTGACATCAAGGGCAAGATCGAGGAAGGCTCGTCTTTTTCGAACGCGCTCCAGCAGCACAGGATAATCTTTTCCGATATGTACATCAACATGGTCCGGGTCGGCGAAAGCCTGGGTTCGCTCGACGACGTGATCGAACGCCTCGCCGAGCTCGAAGAGAAGAAAAACATCCTCACCAGCAAAGTCCGTGCCGCGCTCTGGTATCCCTCGTTCATGTTCCTGTTCGCGGTCGCGGTCGTCATATTCCTGCTGGTGAACGTCATCCCCCGCATAGCCGAGATGTTCAAGGACCAGAACAGGGAGCTTCCCCTCCCGACGAAAATCGTCATCGGGATGAGCAGTTTCCTGTCCACGTTCTGGTTTCTCATCCCGGTGCTGGTCGTTCTCGCCCTGTACCTGTACCGGCGCTACGCGTCCACCGAGGCCGGAAGAAAAAAAATCGACGAAATCAAGCTGAAAATCCCGGTTTTCCAGAAGCTGTACACAAAGCTGATCGTCCAGAAATTCACCCAGAACCTCGGGATACTGCTTTCCAACAAGGTCGACATCATGAAATCCTTCGAGATCGTCGAGAAGATCGTGGGCAATAAAATCATCGAGGAGAAGATATCGGAAGCCGCCAAGATGATCAAGGAAGGCTCGTCGGTCTCGATCGCGCTCAACAAAACCGGTTTTCTTCCCAAAATGGTGCTTGGAATGATCACGGCCGGCGAAGCGAGCGACAGGCTCGACTCCATGCTTCTCAACATCGGCAACGTGTACGAAACCGAGCTCGACCTGACCGTTTCGAGCCTCACGAGCCTGATCGAGCCGATAATCATCATCGTCATGGGAATCATAATCGCCACGATCGTCATGGCGGTCATGCTCCCGATCATGGAGATGAACTTAATGGTTTGACATATCGGCGGCCGCGAGAACGTGTCCCGCAAATATAAACTAAGCACAAGGAGAATAGCATGAAAAAATCATTGAAAAAAAGAATACAGCGTCTCGTTTCGACGCTCAGGGACGAAAGGGGATTCACCCTTCTGGAAATAATGATCGTCATCACGATCATCGCGATACTGAGCGCCCTGGTGGTCCCGCGCTTCATGGACATGCCCAAGAAGGCGAATGTCACCGCAGCCAAGACCCAGATACAGAATTTCGGAATGGCCCTTGACAAGTACGCCCTCGAAAAGAACGGGTATCCGTCGACCGACCAGGGGCTCCAGACGCTGGTGCAGGACGGAATCATCAAGAAGATACCCAATGATCCGTGGGGCAACCCCTACATATACCGTTCGCCCGGAGAAAACGACCCGGACTATGAAATCATGAGCTACGGCGCCGACGGCAAGGAGGGCGGCGAGGGGTTCGACGCCGACATCAAAAGCTGGGAATGAGCCTATCCGCCTCGTTTAAGAACCGTTTCGGCCGCGACGACGGCTTCACGCTCATCGAAATCGTCATCGTCATGGTGGTCATTTCAATCATGGCGATGATGGTCGCGCCGCGGCTTTCCCGCTTCCTCGGCAACGAACGAAAGGACTTCAACATGCTAACCGGCCTTGTAACCAGGACCTTCGACGACGCGTTCATCCACGGGGAGGTGAATTATCTCGCAGTGCACCTGCACGAGCCCTTCACCGACGATACCGGCGAGGAGACCGAAGACGTGCTGCAGCGCAACAACGCCGTTTCGGTTCTTCAGAGGAGGGATGGACAATTCGTCGACCACGGCCGTAAATCCCTGCAAAAGATGCAGTTCGACGACTCGTTCAAGCTCGAGGAAGCTCTGCTTTCGACCGGAGAGAAAATCACCAGCGGGAACGTTCTTATCCCCTACTATCCCCAGGGATATTCTGACAATGTCATCATACACGTGCTTGTCAACGACGAGGAACAGTGGTCGATCAGGATATTCAAGCACCTCAAGGAGCCCGAAGTAAAATATGGCTACGTCAGCTTCGAAATCGAAGAGTGAAGCCGGGGGCTTCGCGCTCATCGAGATACTCATCGCGATGGCCATTCTTTCCATCGTGCTCCTCAGCATCTTTTCGGGAGTTTCTTCCGGAATATACGTGATGTCAGGGAACAAGAACCAGACCATGGCCATGATCATCGCCAAGACCAGGATGAACGAATTCATCGATGAAAAAATGAGGGGCCCGGACCTCAAGGACGAGCCGGTCGAGGAAAACCAGAAATTCTCGCTCACGCGGGTCACCGAACGTTTCGAGCACCCGCTGCTCGGGCCGCTCCCCGCGAAAAAAACGACCCTCACGGTCTCATGGAAGGAGCGCGAGAGGGAACGCTCCATATCACTATTCTACATTTTCGGGGAGATGTGATGCATACGCTGCTCGGAGCGCTGAAAAGCCGTTTGTCACGTGACAGGGGTTTTTCCCTGATAGAAATCGTTGTCGCGTCAGCCATCGCGTCCATGATCATGCTCATGGTGTACTCTGCCTACCGCTCGACCCTTTCATCGATCAGGGAAACCACCGGATACGCTGAGATGTACGAGAACATCAACCTCGCGATCTCGAAAATCGACTCAGACCTCTCGAACTGCTTCATCAGGCCCGAGAACAAGAAGATATGCTTCATATCGACGCCCGACGGCGAGAACAGCAAGCTCAATTTCGTGACGGTTTCCTTCAACGAGCCTATGACCGACCCAAGCGCCAAAAGACCGGTCCCGCTGAGCGACGTGCACGAGGTCGGCTACTACCTGAAGCAGGACCCCGAGTACCCGGGAGTCTTCCAGCTCATAAAAAGGGAGCAGGCGCACTATGACGACGACCCTGAAAGCGGCGGGTCCGAAAACGTCCTTCTCGAGAACGTCATCTCGCTCCAGTTCCATTACAAGGTCAGGAACGACTGGGAGGATTCATGGGATTCCAGGGAAACTTCACGGTTCCCCAGGCTGGTAAGGACCACCATCAAGGTCAAAAAGTACGGCGTCAAGGCCGAAGGCTCCGAGGATACCGAGGAGTTCTCGTTCGTTTCGTATATATCGATGTCATGAGGAAGCACGAAGGATCTGAGACCATGCTGAGACTCCGAGAAATGGCCGCGCTGGCCGCAGACAGGTTCAAAGCGGATTACGCCCGGAGAAAGGCCGTCATTGAGCGTAATGGCGTCTTTTCATACATGTTCGGCTCTTCGGGGTATGTGCTGGTGATCGTGCTCATCATCACGACCCTGCTGGTCTCGGTGGCGGGTGAATTCATTCTGGTATCGCAGACGAACATCAATTACATGAGAAAGCTGCAGAACAGGCTCAAGGCCGGTTTTCTTGCGAAATCCGGAATCGAGCTCGGCAGGTACGTGCTCATGGCCGACGAAAAGGGCATCTCATCCGAAATGCTGACCGGCAAGTCTTCCGACAAGAACATCGACTGCTACAACGACATCTGGGCGATCCAGTTTCCCCCGGTCCCACTCGGCGACGAGGAGGGTTCGATCATGCTCAGGATTACGGACGAAAATTCCAAAATCAACCTGAGCGTGCTGTCCAACGAGGTCTTCGAGGAGGAATATACACCGTTTTACGGGATACTCCAGCGGTTCATGCTCAACATGGGCCTGCCGATCGACTTCGCCGACATTATGACCGACTGGGTCGACATC
>JAKLIV010000019.1 GCA_022709405.1 Spirochaetota bacterium | reverse complement strand
TGGATGCGGATGATCAGAAGCCCCCTTCCGCTGTTCTTGAAAAAATTCTCGGGGTCCCTCGGATCCGGGAGCGACCCGAAATCGAAGCCGGGGCCCTGGTCCTCGACGACGTATTCGACGCTGTCCCTGGTCAGGTGATACTGTATCATCACGCGCCGGGCAGAGTAGGCGGGGTCGCCCTTTCGCTGATCGATGAGGTCGTTGAAGCCCTTGATCCCCTCCTTTTCCCTGACCTCCGAGCCGATCTCGAGGTTGCCGTGGAACATCGCGTTGGAGAGCGTCTCCTGCAGCGCGAGCGTTATGTTCTCGGCGGTGGTCCGGTTGCACAGCCCGACAGGGACGAGGTCCTTGGTCAGATAGTAGGATATCGGGTTTATCAGCGAGGGGTCCACGGGGATGCTGAACGTCTTGTGGTCGAACTCCATGTAGCGGGTGAATCCCTCGGCCATCTGCTTTTCGCGGCGGCGTTTGAGCGTGGTGCGCACGGAGGAGGCCACGTCGTTGATGTCGAACGGCTTGCGGATGAAATCGCTGGCCCCGTATCTCAGCGCGCGGATCGCGTCCTCCACGTTGCCGTGGCCGGTGATGATCAGCACCGGGATGGGTTCGTCGAATCCGTTGATGCGCCTGAGGAGCTCGATGCCGTCCATCTTGCGCAGCTTGATGTCGGTGATTATCAGGTCGACCATCTCCCCGTTCTTGATGAGATACAGTGCGTCCTCGGCCTTTTCCATGGACAGCACGTTGTATCCGAGTCGTGAGAGCTTTTTCTGAAGGGTGTACCTGATCACCTCTTCGTCATCGACGACCAGGATCGATGCGGAGGCCTCGCTCATGAATCCTTTTCTCCCTCTTTGTTTCCCAGGATAAGATGGCCCATCTTGTCCCTTTTGGTTTCGAGGTAATACCTGTTCTCATCCACCGGCGGCATCTCGATGGACACCCGCTCGACGATTTCAAGCCCGTATCCCTCGAGCCCGACGATCTTTTTGACATTGTTGGTGAGCAGGCGGATCGTATGCAGCCCCAGGTCGACCAGGATCTGGGCGCCAATACCGTAATTGCGGAGGTCGGGCGGGAACCCGAGCCTGATGTTGGCCTCGACCGTGTCGAGTCCGGAATCCTGAAGATGGTAGGCCATGATCTTGTTGCCCAGGCCGATGCCCCTTCCCTCCTGCCTCATGTACAGGACCACGCCGAGGCCCTCGTCGTTGATCATCTTCATCGCGGCGTGGAGCTGCGACCCGCAGTCGCAGCGCCGCGAAGCGAACACGTCGCCGGTCAGGCACTCGGAGTGCACCCTGACCAGCACGTTTTCCTTGCCCTCGACGTCTCCCTTTACCAGGGCCACGTGCTCCTGGTCGCCGACCTCGGTCTCGTACGCAATGACGGTGAAATCCCCGAACTCGGTGGGCAGCTTGGCCGTGGATTTTCTCCTGACCAGGCGCTCCTTGTGCTGGCGGTACTTGATGAGGTCCGAAATGGTCCCGATCTTCAGGTCGTGCTTTTTTGCGAATTTGTCGAGATCGGGCCTTCGCGCCATGCTCCCGTCGTCATTCAGGATCTCGCAGATCACGCCGGCCGGCTTGAGGCCCGCGAGGCGGGCGAGGTCTACGGCGCCCTCGGTGTGCCCAGCCCTGACCAGCACGCCGCCGTTGCGGGCGGACAGTGGGAATATATGGCCGGGCTTTCTGAGGTCATCGGGGCCGGATTTTTCGTCGATGAGGACCTCCACCGTGCGGGCGCGGTCATGGGCCGAAATCCCCGTGGTGGTGCCTTCACGCGCGTCAACTGAAACGGTGAACGCCGTCCCGAACTTGTCCTGGTTGTTCTCGACCATGAGGTCGAGACCGAGCCGGCGGGCGCGCTCGCTGGAAAGCGGCGCGCAGATGAGGCCGCGGCCGTGTGTCGCCATGAAATTGACGGCCTCGGGCGTGCAGTGTTCAGCCGCAATGATCAGGTCGCCCTCGTTTTCCCGGTCCTCGTTGTCGACCAGGATGATCATCCTGCCTTTTCGGATGTCTTCTATTATTTCATGGATGTCGTTTGCTTTCATGGCATGCTCCCCGGCCCCGGTCGATGCGGAAAAAAGGGAAAAAACCGGGCCTGTTGATGTGGAGCATTAA
Organism: Spirochaetota bacterium; assembly: GCA_022709405.1. GTDB lineage: Bacteria > Spirochaetota > UBA4802 > UBA4802 > UBA5550 > JAKLIV01. The sequence goes on along the minus strand of JAKLIV010000019.1, from coordinate 34,157 downwards.
TAATTCAGGCGGATGTATAGTCAAGAGATTTTAGCCGGCAACGAGGACCGGGAGAACCGTCCCTTCGGCCACCTTATCCGGGGCGGATAAGGCGGCGCCGTATTATTGTTACCACCGGAAGCCCACAGCGATGTTGAGCCCGGAATCTATTGAGACGTACTTTCCATGCGGATCAATTGAACGGTCGAGCAGGCAATTCATGCGGGGATAGACCGAAAAATCCACCGTAGTTTCATCATCATTGGCGATCAGAGCTCCCCGCGCCTTGTTGTTTTTATGCACGATGACTCCCGAGAAAATCATGTCAGCAAGGGTCACTGCAGGCCAGACTGCCATAAGGTTATATAAACCCATTGAGAAAATTTTACCGCCTGTTCCACTGAATATGTCGCCGCCGTAGCACGTGAAACCGACTGCAATCATGACAACGCTTGCTGACTTGAAAAGCACGAACGTGATGCCAAGCCCGTCTATCGGCTGGAACCCGTCGTTGAAGCTCCCGCTCCAGACCGGGAAACTTGCGCTAAACACGGCAAGTGCGACAGAATGATTGTACGATTTCAGTGGGGTTTCCGTGGATTCCTTTTTATCCTTCGTTTTATTGACAATCGCGTCGACTTCGTTTTTCTTTACGGTGATTTCATCGGGGGAATTCAGCGCCGTTCTCATGATATAATCATCCCTGTTCTCATCGACGATGTATCCCTTGATTTTTTTACCATCCGATTTATGGAGTTCTACGGGCTTTTTGTACTGGTCGTGATACACGACACGCATAACCCCTGAGCGGGGTATGCTTGTTTCATGACCATCGGATCTTTTCAGTAGAATATCTCTTTCGGATTCCCTGATGATTTTACCTTCAATGATCGATCCGTCTTTGACGAAAACCGATTCAGCGAAAATCGGTGAACACATCAATGCGATTATGATTGTAGGCAAAACACTCCTGGCGGTTATTATCACTGTCATCCCCCTTGTTAAATATTTCAAACTCCATATTAGTAAGCACCGAAAGTCATCCATGTCAATATATTTTCATTTGATGGCCATCCGGACCGTGATTTTTGAAATCCATCATAAAAAAATCTTGCAATAATCATGCTTCACGTATTCAACTTACCGGAAATCTCCCGGTATGAGCCGGCCCGAGCAACAGGAGAGATCAGCATGGAAAACTTTCATGAATTCATACAATGGATCAACGGATATCTCTGGGGGCCTCCCCTGCTGGTCCTGCTCATGGGAACGCACCTGTTCCTCACCGTGAGGCTCCGGTTCATCCAGCGGTACATATTCAAGGCGATAAAACTTTCCGTATCGCGCGACTCGGACGGCGAAGGCGACGTGAGCCATTTCGGGGCGCTCGCAACGGCGCTTGCCGCCACGATCGGCACGGGCAACATCGTGGGCGTCGCGACCGCTGTCGCACTGGGCGGCCCGGGAGCCGTGCTCTGGTGCTGGCTCACCGGCGTCTTCGGCATTGCGACTAAATACGGCGAGGCGGTCCTCGCGGTCAAGTACCGGGTCAAAACTCCCGACGGCACCATGCTGGGCGGGCCCATGTACGCGCTCGAGCGGGGACTAAACATGAAATGGCTCGGCGTTCTCTTCTGCGTTTTCACTGCGCTCGCGGCGTTCGGCATCGGGAACATGGTGCAGGCCAATTCCATTTCACAGATGGTGAAAGAAACGTTTTCGGTGCCGCCCTGGGCAACAGGTGCGGTAATGACTGCGCTCACCGCATTCGTCATAATCGGCGGGATCAAGTCGATAGCCCGGGTCTGCGCAGTGCTCGTCCCGTTCATGGCCGGATTCTATGTCATCGGATGCGTCGCGATCCTCGCGATGAACTATTCAACCATCGACGACACATTGTTTCTGATCATCAGATCGGCGTTCACGCCGCAGGCCGCCGGAGGCGGATTCGCGGGAGCGACCATCATGATGGCGGCCCGTTACGGCATCGCGCGCGGGCTCTTTTCGAACGAATCGGGCCTGGGATCCGCGCCGATCGTCGCGGCCGCGGCCCGCACGACAAATCCGGTGAGGCAGGCCCTGGTGTCGAGCACCGGCACGTTCTGGGACACGGTGGTCGTATGCGCCATGACCGGGCTGGTCGTGGTCAACGAGATCATGCTCAATTCATCGTCATTCCAGGGACTCAACGGTGCGACCATTACCAAAAAGGCATTCGAGATGATCCCGTACGTGGGGCCGGTCGTGCTCACCGTGGGACTCCTGACTTTCGTGTTCTCGACGATCCTGGGCTGGTCGTATTACGGGGAGCGCGCGGCCGAGTATCTTTTCGGAAAGAAGGCGATCATGCCCTACCGGTGGATGTGGGTGGCCGCGGTGTTTGTCGGCTCGGTGTCTGCACTGCCGCTCGTATGGGACCTCGCGGATTCCATGAACGCGCTCATGGCCATCCCGAACCTCGCGGCCCTTATAATTCTGAACGGCGTGATCGTGGCCGAGACCAGAAAATACCTGTGGGACGGAGATATCCAGGCTGCCGCGCCAGACCTCGAAGAGGCGCCTGAAGAGGCGTGAAAATCAACCGAAGTCCGGGGTGATACATCCTTTACCGCTGAATCAGAACAAGTTTATCAAATCCGAATGTGTAGCAATTTACAAAAATAGCCCCGGATGCAAGGTTTTTTGAATTTGATCAACGTCTTTAACGCCGCAATTCTTATGCTTGACTTTCGTCATCTCTGTTGTACAATTGTCTAAAGTAATATATGAACATAACAATTGACACGTCTGCCCTGATGGCGGTTATCGCCGGAGAGCCCGAAAGGAACAGGATCATTGAATTGACCGCAGGCAATACATTGATCGGGCCAGGCTCGATTCCATGGGAGATAGGGAATGCTTTTTCGGCCATGTTCAAGCAAAACAGGATTACTTTCAAGGAAGCGCAGAGAGGCCTTTCAATATTCAACAGTATTCCCATACGGTATGTTGAAACTGATTTAACCAGTGCCCTTAAGCTTTCCAAAACCGAAAATATCTATGCCTACGATTCTTATATGCTCGACTGCGCAATTCAATACAAGTCTCCGCTACTCACGCTGGACAAGAAATTGGAATCGGCGGCCCGAAGGATGAAAATCGCGATACTGGAGGTCTGAGATGCGAACGTATACATATTCCGAGGCGAGACAAAAGCTCGCATCGGTTTTAAAGCAGGCGGAACATACGGGAAAAGTACTGATACGACGAAAAGACGGCAAGACCTTCGCGCTGATTCCCGAGAAGGACTCATCCTCACCCCTGGATGTCCCGACGATCAAAGCCAGGGTTTCATCCAGGGAAATTGTCGATATCATCAGAAAGGGCCGGGAACGCTAACCAATTTTTGAAATCTGGTAATTTAGTAATCCATGAATTTCCGCAAAACCCCGTTGCGCGGGACACAAGGAGGAGGGGGTTATCCGCAGGGGCTGCGCCCCTGCACCCCACTTGAATCCGACAGTTCAATCAAAGTAGAAATCCACATGACAGGAATGTGCAACTATTGGCAAAAAAGCCCCGGGTGCAAGGATTTTTTTAAATTTCGCGCGCCGGTCACTCCGCTGAAATAAAAGCGTATCCCTATTCTATAAGCGCCTCTGGAGGTGGCGAGCGAAGCGAGCCGTGGGCTTGACTCCCTCGCTCACGGTAAAACCCGTCCTCAGATCTTCATCACCCTGCGCAAGGCTCTGATAGCGTGATTGACAAGGCCCCCGCGCAGCGAGACGGCCTTCCTGTCGCAGTACTCCTCGCAGCAGTAGCAGTAGATGCACTTCCCGTAATCGATGGCCGGCCGGCCCGACCCGTCGTACCCGACCGCATGCGGAGCGCAGTTCTCGACGCACGCGCCGCAACGGTCGCACGCCGACAGGTCGATCCTCGGCTCCATGATGAACTGGTCGAACAAGAAATCGTCGATTATCTTCGCGAGGCCGGTCTTTATTTCGATGTCGGGCAGCCTGTCATACGGCACTCGTGGAAGATTTCCGATGACCCTGATTGTTCCCGGGTCTGCAAGCCCCCGCCGTATGGCCTCGCGCACCGCAGGCACCCCGTACGGATCGAACCCGATCATTCCGCAAGCGACGCAGTCCAGGGCCGCGGCGTTCGTCGACGCGATGATCACCCCGGTATCCCGGGGCTCGCCGGTGGCGGCAGGCCCGTCTTTGTCGAGGCCGACGACCGCGTCCATCACCGTGAGGCCGGGCTCCACCGCTTCGAACACGTCTACCAGCGGCCCGGCCCAAAACTCCTGGTAATCCGCCCTGTGCTGGAAAAGCCGGTGATAGACCTGCTTCGCTCCCCCGGGCACGCAGCCGTACATGTTCTTGATCCCGCCGGTATAGCGGGCGAGCCGGTGAAGCTTCAGCTTGGGCGCGTTGACGATCAGGTCATGTTCGAACACGGCACCGGTCACGTAGAACGGATTCAGGCTGCGGCCGGTTTCGATTTTCCTGAGGGTCGTGGCCTCGAAGGGGAGAAGCCGCGCGCCGTATTTTTTCGCGACCGCCGAGATGCCGGTCGTCCCGAATCCGGCCCTTGTGCCGCCCCCCTGGTAAAAGGCCGATGAATCCCCGATTGTCACCGAGCACCCGCTGTCGCGCAGGATCGCGCAAAGCGCCTCGACGAGCGCCGGGTGGGTCGTTGCGCACTGTTCAGGAGTGTTCTGGGCCATGATGTTCGGCTTGATCAGCACGCTCGTTCGCGCTTTGAACGCGAAGCCGATCGATTCAAGCGCCTGCTCCACCGCGCTGCGGACCTCGCCGACCCGGTATGTCGCGCACGGCGCGACCGCGACCCGCTGCTGCGGGCGGTTTTTTACTTTACCTCTTTTTGCTTTCATATCCGAATCCCCTGCGGTAACCGGCATATTGCCGGAATGAATCCGCCTCGCCGCCCCGGCCAAGAGACAGAGCATAAAGGTCAGGAACATCACCAAAAAATTTCTTCGTCTGAGGCTCATATATTTCGCAGGCGGATTACGCCATACCCACAGTATACAACTATCGGACCGTAAAAGAAAATTAAAAAATCGTTGAATTCCGCGGGATTGTATCTCATACCGTTGATATGAAGAAAGATAGTCATAATACTTGCTGCAATATTCCTTTGTGATCCCGGGCGATAAAGTAACGAGCTGTCATTCCCGAGAGCGAAGCGAATCGGGAATCCATCTTGACGGAACTCAAGGTGGACTCCTGTTTTCACGGGAGTGACAATGGAGATTTATTCCCGCTGAAGCCTTCGCCCACGAATGCGCTTGCTGGAATGACCATTATTGTATTACATAATTACACCCAGTTTTGGAAAAAAGTCTATTGATGCAGGAGGGGCCATACGATGAAAAAATTAATTCGGTCGGCAGCAATGGCGGTGACAGTCGCGATCTGCTGCTCGGCAACGTCATACGCCGAAAACCGCAACAATTCGCATCCGGAAATCCACTGCAAGCATTTCATTCTCGGATACCCGACCGGAACACCGGCCTCGAACGACCTCATCATCAGGGACATATACGCACTTTCGTCGAACGACGAGACCAAATTCGCCGACTGGGTCGCATACCGACTCGATAAAACGACCGTTACGGGCGCCGCGAGGACGAGCAGGCAATGGAAGCGCGACCCGTGGCTTGACCCGGATGAGACCCTGGTCCCGGCCGAGTACGAGGAGGCCCCGGAGCAGCTGAAGGTCGACCGGGGACACCAGGCGCCGCTCGCTTCATTCAAGGGAACCTCGTGCTGGCATGAGACCAATTACCTCTCGAACATCACTCCGCAGAAATCCAGCCTGAACCAGGGGCCATGGCAGAAGATCGAGGACATCGAAAGAAAGCTGACCGGTAAGTTCGAATACGTTTACGTCATGACCGGGCCGCTGTATAAAAGGACGATGCCGGCGCTTCCGGGCACCGCGAAAAAGCACCGCATCCCTTCGGGGTACTGGAAAATCATCATCATAACCGATGACGAGTCCGGAAAACTGATGTACGCATCATTCATCTTCGACCAGGACAGCGACCGCGCCGATTACGCGCTCGACCATCTGGTCACGATCGAAACCATAGAGAAAGAAAGCGGGCTCGACTTCCTTCGGGAGATCGAGGATGAAATCGAGGAAAAAATAGAAAACGACGAGAACCGGGAATGGGCTGAAAAGCACTTTTCGTACAGGCGCCCCGGAACAGGCCAGTAGCGGGCTCGGCGCTGTTTGCGCATATTTTATGGACGCGGTCTCTTCGTTGTTGACAGATGCAGGTTTACGGATTACACTGCCATGCGTGAAAAACAGGCGCTCAGGACACAAGGAGATTTCAGGCGCGTAAACCATGCCTACAGTTACCACGGGAACCGCAGTATCCACCATCATCGCCCTCGGAGCGGTCCCGCTCTTTTATTTCATTTATCTACGGCATTTTTTCAGCTATTACCGCCAGGAAAAAGCGGTTCCCGAATACATCAAGCATTTCGAATCGCTGCTCTACGGCGTGAGCCTCGCGCTCGCCATCATCATCTGCGCGCCCCTGATCGAGATTATTTTTCCAAGAGACTCGCTCATGTCAAGCGCCTTCATCAAGGCGGCGCTTGTCGAAAAATCCGGGGTGCTCGTAGCGCTGCTGCTCATCACCAGGTATTACCCGTCCTTCTCGGTCCTTGAAGGGATTCTCTCGGGCATATCGATAGGCGCCGGTTTCTCGCTCGTCGAAAACATCGTGTACGCGTCGAACTTCGGGCCTTCGGTTATCATCCCCCGCCTCCTGTTTTCCGCGCCGCTGCACCTTACCACGTGCGGCATGGCCGGCTACTTCGTCTCGGCAATGAGGATGAGCGAAAGCCGCCCAGGCAAATGTTTCAGGCTGGTCATGGCCCTGACCGTGCCGACCGCTTTTCACGGCCTTTTCGATTCCATGCTGTTCACGCAGGGGCCGCGGCTCTACCTGTCGGGCCCGCTGGTCATCGTCGTCGTGTCCGTGCTCGAACTCCTGATCTCCAGGGCGAAGCTGATACCGGACCGGAATTCGCTGCGGGAACAAAGCCTCCGTCTCGAGGACTGGTTCCTCAAATACCGCCAGCCGAGGTTCGAGCGGTGGATCCTGAACTCCATGGGAACCGCCGCGGATATAAAGGTACGGCTGTTCAGGGCTCACAGGAACAGGGCGCTGTGGCCGGTCGCGGCCGCGCTTTTCGCCGCATCGGCCGCCGCTCTTCCCTTCAGCGAAAAAATAAGCTCGGCCATGGGACTCGACCTTGGCGGAAACATCAGCGTGCTCCTCACGTCGGTTTATCCTGCGTCAATGGCGGCGACGCTGGTCCTGGTCGGGATCATCAACCCGGACTTTTTTCGTTTCAACATCGTCAGGCTCCCGATCATCTTCGATTCCATCCTTCATCTCGAAACGGGGGATGAAAGCGTAATCTCCTTCGACATCACGCCGTCGAACTGTTTCCTGAGGTCGTTCGAGCCTCTGGGCGCCGTGCCGATCGACATCCATTTCGAAATAAACAAGATACGTTCGCCCAGGGTCAAGGCGCTCCCGCTGTGGGAAAACCACGGCGAAAAAGGGAACGGGGAGCCGACCGGCACCATCGTCTCGATCACAGGCGCTGAGCCCGGATTTCACCTCTTCGTAATCCGCTACTTTCTTCTCAGAATATGGAAGGGGATCGTGTTCAACCTGAAGCTTCCCGGTTTCGAAAGCATCAGGAGGCTTTTCCTGAGCCCGGTCACGGTCATGCAGAAGGAAGTCATGTACAATCCGGGCACCGAGGTGTTCAGGCAGGGGGAATCGATCAACACATTCTACTTCATCAAGAAAGGCAAGGTCGAAATCATACGAAAGCTCGATTCGGGCGAGGAGATCGTGCTTGAGTCCATGGAGGCGGGGCAGATATTCAACGAGATGGCCCTCCTGGGGGACACCAGGCGCACTGTGACGGCCCGGTGCGCGACGCGATGCGTCCTGGCCGAGGCCAAGTCTGACAATCTCGAGGCCCTGATCACAAACGATCCGGACTTCGCGCTCGCCCTGGTTTTGAAGCTCCTGAACAGGGTCGACTCCACGCAGAACTCGCTCACCCAGACGATCGAATACCTCCAGAACCTGATCCAGCTGAAGGAAAAAGGCTCGCACCGGGCCGGCCTGCTCATCGCCATGCTTCTGGGCGTGCTGCCGAAAGACGGCGCAGTCACCGTGCCGGCGAAGGGCAAAACCGCGACCGTGACGGGAATAACGCGGCCAGACATGCTCTCATATCTGAAAAGGATATACTCGCTCGAAAAGGCGAACCCGGACGAGAGCAAAAAAACAAAGGCCATCGAAAAAATGCTCGATGGCCTGCGTATCGAAATCCAGAAAGAGGATTGAATCAGCCCTCGGCCGCCCTCCTGCGGTTGCGCAGGTACAGCGCCGCCAGAACGACGACTGCTGCGGCGAGCAGGATGAAGACAACGGCTCCCCTGCTTTTCACCGCTGCGGCCAGATAGGCCGCTATCGCCCCGCCGCTTGATGAAACGATCTCCTCGTAGTTATCCATAATCTCGCTCCCGGCAAGAGCCCTGTTGTGCAGCTGCACGCGGTCTATGATCCCGCTGAATCCCAGGTTGCGCCAGCTTGTACTGTAATGCTCGTCCGCAAGCTGCGCGCCGATCACCAGGTCGCCGTCGGTGTCCCTGACCGCGCCGATCGTGTTGGCGATCGTGTCTTCAACCGCACCGTTGACGTACAGGACGATTTCCTCGCTGTTCCATGTGGCGGCGAGATAATACCACTGCCCGGTCGAAAGCGCTTCGTCGCTCTCGACATATACATACTCCCCTGCGTCGTTGAATATGCTGAAACGGAGGATGCCATTCGGCGTCCAGAACTGGAGGCTGTAGGATTCGTCGGAAAAATCAGGTTCATCTCCCTTGTGCACGATCCCGGCAAAGGGCGTGTACGCGTTTATCCACACGAGCGCCTCGATTGTCCCTGCGTCAGCGAGCGTGATCGTATCGCCGTCAGCTACGCTCACGTAGTCGTTGTATCCGTCAAAAAGAAGCGCGTCTCCCAGAACTCCAGCGGCCGATGACGCTTCGAAGACCTGGTAGGTGCCGTCCCCGCTTCCCTCGAAATTCCACAGACCGGCCATGTCTTCCTTCTTCACGGCGGTCACCGTGTAGGTCTTTACCGACCCGTTTTCGGCAGTGACCTTGAACTCGACCGGGCCGGAGTAATCGTTCGCGGTCACGCCGCTTTCCTGCTCGTCAGAACCGACCTTGACCGAAACACCGGTCGAGACGAATCCGGCGACAAGCGAACTGAGTATCTTGTTGGACGGCAGATCGACGGTCACAGTTCCCGAGGTTTCGTCGATCTCGGCGATCTCGCCCGGCTCCCCGTCAAGCGAAAACGAGATCAGCGATTTTGCGGTGTTCTTGCCCACGGTGACCGTGACCGAGTAATCCGCAGTGCTCCCGTCCTCGGCCGTGACCCGGTAGGTCTTTTCCTCCGAGAAAATATTCGACGTGACGCCGGATTCCTGCAGCGCATCGCCGATCGATACGGATTCGCCGGTCGTTTCGAAAGTCGCCACCAGCGGATCGCCCAGAGAGGACCCGTACGGCAGCTCAACGATTATGCTGGTCCCGTCGATGAAGCCGGCAACGCTGTTCGCCAGGTTGTTATTTTCATCACCGGTTTTGATAAACTCGAAAGAAGTAATTTTTTTCCACGTCGCAGGAAGCAGCGACGCGGTCACCGTGTATGCTTTCTTCGAGCCGTCCTGTGCCAGGACCGTATATTCCACCGGGGATGTGAAGCTATTCTCGGTTTTACCGCTTTCCTGAAAGGTTTCGCCTATTTTTACCGCAGCGCCTGTCGATGAAAACGAGGCTACAAGGGACCCCAGTGACGTCCCGGCCTGCAGCTTGACCGATATCGTTCCCAGGTCCTCGTCTATCAGCCCGCCGGTGCCGTTAAGCGAAAACGAAATCATCCTCTTCTCGGTGCTTGGCGCCTTTGTCACGGTCGCCGTGTATGTCCTGCTCTCGCCGTTTTCGGCGGTCACCAGGAATGCGACCGCTCCGCTGTAATCGTTCTTCGTGACGCCGCTTTCCTGTTCAACATCGTTTACTTTGACCGATGAACTGTTGGTCACGAACTCGGCGACGAGCCCGGTCACGTTTGCCGCATGAGGAACCGTGGCGGATATCGCCTCTCCGGAAATCTCCGCCGCGACATCGCTTCCCAGCGAAGGATTCAGCGCGGCGGGAAAGACAAACTGCACGATGGTATTGTCATCCGAAGTGAATCTCGGATAATCGTTTTTTCCGCTCTTGCCGCCTCCTCCTCCGCAGGCGGTAAAAGCCGCGATCAGGGCAGCAAGTGATAAGAGGAAAATATTTTTCATATCGGACTGTCCCTCCTTGAATATTTTTAGGCAATAAACCGTCGAACAACCATCCTTATTATCGGTTGAAACAAGCGGCAATAAACAGTATACCACATGAAAAAGAATTAATACACCGGGGAATCGAAAAAAACTGGCCCCGACCCCGTGAAATCCGGGGCAAACGCCGGTAACCGGCTTCAGGCGATATCGACGCACACCATGCAGATATCGTCCTCGAACGACGAGGACCCCCTGAAATAGACAAGGGATTCGTACAATCCCCGGGTGAAATCACGGCACGGGAGATGCGCGAGGCGTTTGATGGCGTCGTACATTTCACAATACTCGAACAGGCTGTCCGGGTCGGAGAGGCGGCGCGCTTCTGTCAGGCCGTCGGTGTACAGCAGGAGTTTGCTCCCGGCTGGAAGGCCGATCGAGGTAGTGGAAAAGCCCTTGCCCATGCCGGTCAGCTCCGCGCTGCTGAAAAGGCCAAGGGGAAGGCTCCTGGGAGTGGGCAGCGTGTCCACCGAGCTCCCGTTTATAAGGATGGGATGGCTGTGCCCGGCCATGGAGTATGTCACGGTGCGCGATGCGCGGTCGACGATGCAGTAAATGCATGTGATGAAATTGCTGTTCACATGGCGGCACATGATATCGTTGATGTGGACCATGAGCGAGGCCGGCTCCATTTTCAGGGCGCCCGACGAGGCGATCGTTATCTTGAGCATGGATGCGATCAGGGCCGCCGGGACCCCGTGGCCTGCGACGTCGCTGATGAATATGCCCGTGCGCTCCTCATCGTCAAAGGTTATAAACTCGTAGAAATCCCCGCCTATTTTTTCCATGGGCATATAGTGGGCGCAGATATGCGGGGATGGGGATGTTTTGGGAAGATATTGCTCCTGAATCGCTTTCGCGAGCTCGAGGTCCTGCTCCATGCGGGCATTACGCTCTTTGAGATCGCGGTTCTTTTCTTCGATAACGAGAGTCTGGGCGAAAGAATATCGCGCGGCGTATTCGTTCATGTAGGCGATTGACATGCCCACGATGACGATGCCTACGAGGTTCATCGAATTGTGCATAAGCTCCATCCGCCCGATGTCTCCGATCATGGCGTGCGGGACAATATACGAAAGCGCGATGATCCATCCTGAAAGGGTCGCGAGGACAAAACGTATCCTGAGAAAGGCGAAGAGAAACATCATGCACAGCATGACTCCGCTGTGGTAAAGGAGCGCCGGGACGCCGCTCCCCAGGTAGGTGAAGAGCACGATGCCGCAGCTCGCCACGATCGATATGGAGAACAGCATCCATTCGTGGACCCTCCTGAAAGCCGGCCTGAAGGAAAACGCGAACATCGCCATGGCGCCGACGCTGCAGCCGATGCGAATGACGAGGGACACCGACTTCAGTTCCGGGAACATGGTCACGTCGTTGAAAATATTGAGCAGGTACAGCGACAATCCTATGATGGTGGCGAAACGGGCGTATAAAAGGGTCTCGGGATAATAATGGTCCCTGAAAATCTTTTCGTGCTTCTTACCCGGAAAAACGAAACCCCTCCCCTTCCGGTAAAACTTTCCGGCTTCAAGCTCTCCGGAAATGATGTCGGAGGGTTTTCTTATTTCGTTCATATCGGCTTTGTCTCATACGCAGCGGCAGGGCCGCAGACTGACACTGTATGACACGATTGGAGCACCCTGTCAAGGAGTTATGGGGATTCCTCCTGCAAGAAATTTCTTTTGACATCCGCATGCGAGCGTGTCTATGGTAGCAGAGGAGCCAATCGCCCATATATAACGAAGGACACGCTTATGACCCAGGCCGAAATAATCACCCTGGCATTCATCTTCTTCGCCCGCATATGCGACGTGTCGATCGGCACTGTCAGGATCGTGCTGATTTCCCGCGGCTACCGCTCGATCGCCCCGATCTTCGGGTTTTTCGAGGTCATGATCTGGCTCATGGCCATCAGCAAGGCCCTGGCCAGCCTCGACAGCCCCTACAGCTATGTCATCTACGCCGCGGGCTTCGCCTCCGGCAACTATGTCGGAATGCTGCTCGAGGAGTCGCTGCCCTTCGGGCACAAGTCGCTGCGCGTGATAACCACCAAGGAGATATCCGCCCTGCCGCTCGCGCTGCGCAGCGAGGGTTTCGGCGTCACCGTGACCGACGGCATGGGCCTCAAGGGCCCGGTGACCATTCTCTACTCGATCGTCCCCAAGAAAAGCGTGAAGAAATTCATCGAAATAGTGACCATCCTCGAGCCGCACGCATTCATCACGATCGAGGAGGTCAGGGCGTACCGCAGCGGATTCATGTCCGCGCGCAAGCCGTTTCCGGACATATTCGGAAGACTGATCACGAAAAAAAAATAGACTGATAAGGAAGACCAGGATGAAAAATCGGATCGCTTCCCCTTTGCCGGGGACCGGCAGCTATTACATCATGTACAACCCGTCGACCGTCGACCTCATGGGAAAAATCGGGGATGCGGGATTCACCGCGCCCGATATCGTCGAGTACCTCACCGGAAAAAAAATCGAATCGTGCGACGAGCGCAACTACGACGGATACCTCGATTACGATCCCGGACTGCGCAGAAGGGGCATGCTCGAGCAGCTCGGGATAGAATCATACGGATCGTACTACATAGCCAACCAGATCAGCGCAGCCGACCCGGCCGCCCGGGTCATACTCGCGGACGACGCCCGCCGGTGCATGGCCGAAATCATCCGCAGCGAGCGGCGCGCGCCTTCGGCGGTGTTCATGACGACCATGAGCTCGAACTTCCCGGCCGCCTGCGCCGCGGCCATGGCCCTCAACAGGGCGCGCATACCGGTCATTATCGGCGGGATTCACGTGTCGACTGGCCCGCGCGACATCGACACGTATCTCAGGGCCCATGTTCCCCATCCCGGCCTGATTTCACGGGTCATCGGCGCCGGCGATTCGGCGGTCATGAAAAAAATCGTGAACGACGTCATCAATGGATCCCTGAAACCGGAATACCGCGGGAACGCCGTGATCGAAAACGGCGTATGGGGCGGCCCGAGGGTCGTTGCGCTCCCGAGAATCAGGCCCCGCTTCATCGACAAGCTTCCCGTCGCAGGGCCGGTGCTCTCGCGCATGATCGACACCAATGTCTCGACGCCTTTTCTGGGGTGCCCGTTTTCATGCAGTTTCTGCTCCATATCGTCCATCCCGAAAAAAGACAGAAAGTTCAGGGCGCGCAGTGCGGATGACTTCCTCGCCGAGCTTCTGGCCAACCAGAAAAACGGGGCGAGCTTCAGGAACCGGTTCTACTTCATCACGCCAGACAACCTGCTGGTGGGAGGGGCGGCGCTCGTCGAGCTGCTCGACAGGATGATCGACAGCCCGCTGAAGATCAACTACGCGGCCCAGATCAGCATCGAAGTCGCGGACAACGAAAAGCTCCTGCGCAAGCTCAGGCTTTCGGGCGCCTCGCATTTTTTCATCGGCCTCGAGTCTCTCGACATCAGGAACCTCGAGTACGTCGGCAAGAACATCGTCCAGCTCATAAAAAAAGAGGGGACCTCGGTGGACGAATTCTACTCCTCACGCATAAAGAGGATACTCGACCAGGGCATATCGGTGCACGGCGCGTTCATGTTCGGGATGCCCCACGACTATTTCAACTCCATGGACGATCATACCGGCAGGGACATCGCCGAATTCTGCGTGAGAAACCGCATCGGCCTGCAGCCGACATGCCTCAGCTACCTGCCCGGCTCCCTCGATTTCATCGAAGGCGAAAAAAGCGGAGGCCACGCCTACGGCAATCCCGGCACCATGGACTACTTCTGCTCCCTCTCGGTCGCAGACCTGACCGAGAGCAACCGGCGGCTGCCCGAAACCCTGCGCGGCAGCCCTCTTGTCGCGTTCTATTGCGTGCATGACGCGATCAGGCGCGTGGGCTCGTGGGGCAACGCGATCAGGTTCGGGTATCACATGGCGAAAAGGTCCTGGAAAAGCCCGACCGCGAAAGGACTGAAAAGCCTCACGGAGCGCGCGACAGGGTCGTTTGCCGGCATGGGCTTCCAGCTCGGAGTAAGCACCTATCTCGAGCTCTATGATATCCTTGCACAGTCAACGGACAAACTTCAGGGAACCTACGAGCGGCTTTATTCGAGGGAAAGGGATCCAGAGATAAAAAGCTTGTTTGAAAATATTGTTGATGCCTATCGGGCCTGAAACCGGAACAACCGGGATCATCCCCAGAAGCAGTCGTGTTCGTCTTTTTCCACGATGTCGAGAAATTCATCCAGGGATGCGGCTTCGGGCGCGTGTCTGTAGCGGTGCCACTTGAGGTCTGACTGCTGCCAGTAAAGCTTCCATGTCCCCGTTTTCGGCGAGTAGGTCGCTTTCGCTACAGGCTCCTCGATGGTTCTTTCAGGATCGCTCCACAGCGGCCTGATCTCGAAGAGCTCCACGCTGTTTCCCCTGATCCTGAAGCCGAGATCGACCTGGTAGCGGATTTCCTTCGGCGGCCTTCGTCTTTCGACGAAATCACCCACCTGCTTCTCGTATTGTTCGCGTTCAATTTTGTTAAATGCCATAGGTTATCTCATCCAGGGCGCTTGTATGATACAATGGCTGAAAGCCGTTCGGTAAGGCTGTTGTAATTATCGGCAGAGTGTCTGAAAAGATGTATCTGTAAATTGCGGATCCGTCGGTCTGCAAAACGCGGTCGGGCCCCGGGCCGCAATCAAGCCCATGGCAATACGATTATCAGTCGGGTGCGAACCGGTATCCCACCCCCGGCTCGGTCACGAGTATTTTCGGCCTTGAGGGGTCTTCCTCGATCTTTTTACGCAGGGCCGCGACGTAAACCCTGAGATAGCTCGTCTCGCTTTCCATCCCCGGTCCCCATATCTCCCGCATGATCTGTTTCTGGGTGAGTACTTTGCCCGGATTCCTCACAAAGAGCTTCAGTAAATCGTATTCAAGCGGCGAAAACTTGACCGGCAACCCGTTCACCGTCACGGTCCTTTTTGCCAGGTCTACCGAAAGATGCCGGTAATCGAACTGCGGCTCTTCCGGGTCATGCCGGGCCCTTCGGAGGACGGCCCTCATTCTCGCGAGGAGTTCCTCCATGCCGAAAGGCTTGGTGATGTAGTCATCCGCCCCGCAGTCGAGCAGTTCAACCTTGTCTCTCTCGGACTCCCTCACGGTCAGGACGATGACCGGCGACCGGTACCATTCGCGGAGCTTTTTCAGAACTTCGGCGCCGTCCATGTCGGGAAGGTTGAGATCGAGGAGCACGGCGTCGGGCCTTTTCATGACGCATTGCGTGAGCCCGTCGCCGCCGCTGTCGGCCTCGTGGACGAGGTAGCCCTGGCTTTCAAGGCCGATTTTCAGGAAACGCCTGATCTGCTCCTCGTCGTCGATGATGAGAATGGTTTCGCCCGGCATACTCTCCTCATGTAGATGATTTCAACCTTGTTTCCACAGGCAAGGTCATGATGAATCGAGCGCCTGAAGGCTCCCGGTTTTCCGCAATGACGCCCCCCCCGTGAAGCTCGGCCACGCCGCGAGCTATTGAAAGACCCAGACCGAGACCCCCGGCTTTCGCCGAAATTCCCCGGTAAAACTTATCGAAAATCCTCTCAATGTCTTCCCTTTTAATTCCCGCACCTGCATCTTCGACAATGACCTTCACGCCCTTTTCCGCCGGGGCGGCAGTGATGCATACGGGGCCATGACCTGAATGAACAATAGCATTGTGTAGCAGGCAGTACAGGGCCTGTGCAACCAGAGTGAAATCGAGGCATACCAGAGGAAGATCGTCTGGACACATCACATCGATCTGCCGGCCATTGCTTTGCTTCTCAATCCTTTCGAGCACCACCCCTATGATGTCCTCCATATCGTTCCAATCGGTATTGATGCTGAGCCTGCCAGACTCTATCCTGCTCATATCGAGAAAATTGTCAACAAGCCCCGCGAGACGATCTGCGGACGAACGTATTCCCGCAAGGAGCGAAAGGCCGCCGCTCTCACCTTTATAAAAACCGCTCTCGACCAGGGTGCTCACCGACCCTTTGATCGCAGACAGAGGTGTTTTAAGTTCATGACTGATAGAATTCAAGATGACCCGATACAATTTTTCAGAAGCCTCCATTAACCTGCCCTTTTCGGCTATCTGGTCAGCCTTGTCGCGCTCGATAAATAGCGCCAGCTGGGCCGCCATCGCCTCGATAATGGTCGCCTTGTCAATTGAGGGAGGATACTCACCTGCCGACAATATCCCGAAAACGCCGACGGTCTTTTCCGGGGAATACAGAATCGGGACGAAGAACCACCGGCCGGATTCACCGTGAGCCCGCATTGAAGGCTTACGGTTATCGAATGTTTCGAGAACCGACGAAAAATCATCGCTTGAAGGAAATGCAGTACTCGCAGGATGAGGAGTTCGGGGAAGACCGTCATCCGTCGCGATGTAAAATACGGATTCAGCATGAAAAAAGCGGCCGACAAGAGATCCCAGATGACGCGCGGCATCATCGATGTTTCTGAATGATGCAAACTCCCTGGTCATGGAATACAGTATCGCGAGTTGCTCTTCTCTTAAACCGCTCGCACGCTCCTGGTTCCTTATTCTTGCAGTCAGCGATCCCGTTACAATCGCGATAAAAAAATACATGAAAAACATGATCGCGTCCTCAATATGCCGGATATTAAAAGTGAAACGCGGCTCAAGAAAAATGAAGTTCCAGAGGAGCGCGCTTACAAACGCATAGGCAAGCACGGACCACCTGTCGAGTACAAGACCCGCAATCACCACTGAAAGAAGAAGAATAAGCGCCACGGAACGTGGTCCGGCAATATAAAGGAACTTGAAATTCACGACAATGACGGTGATGAGCATTACCGACGCAAACAGGCGTTCCTTCCATCGAGACGATCTGGATTTTTTCCGCCATTCGCCTGTTTGTTCGCGCCCTTTTTCGGCGCGCAGAACCACAACATCGATTTTTCCGCTTTCAATTATTACCCTTCTGACCGGAGAAAACGAGTTAAAAAAATCCTTCCATGAACCTTTCCCCGGTTTACCGATTATAAGCTTCCAGGCATTTCTCTGCCGGGCGATTCTCATCAATCCCCTTGAAACATCCGTATCGCTTGAGACCAGGACTTCGGCGCCGAGTCTTACCGCTAGATCTAGATTGTTTTTCAGTTGAGCCTGTTCGTTTACGGAAATTTTTTTCCCGGTATCGACAAATAAAGCTATCCAGTGTGCGCCAAGGTTCGTCGCCATTTGCTCAGCCTGTAAAACCAGGCCCTCTGAAAAAGGACTCGCGCTGACGGCAACCAATAACGGGCCTGGAGCGCCGAAATTCTTTATGCTATTTCCATCGCTCATCTTTCTGCAATATACCCATCATGCAGGATTATTCAAGCATAATACATGAAATGTCATGAGGCGTATAAATACTAACCAACGAACAAATCCTCTTCAGGCAATCGGTACGGCAGCGGCTCACGGGAGCCTATGATGAAATACCCCATGGTAAGCGGTCCCACCCTGCCGATGAACATGGTCGCGATGAGCATTATCTTTCCGGTACAAGACAATCCGGCGGTTATGCCCATCGAAAGCCCGGTATTTCCCAGGGCCGAAACAATTTCGAATATCACGGGAAGGAACGGCGCATTTTCGGTCGAGCCCATGACCAGCATATCGATCAGCAATACGATAATGAACCAGGAAAAGACCCCCACAGCCTTGAGTATCGTTCCGGGCGGGATTTCCCTTCCCATCAGGTTGATCGCATCCTGCTTTCCCCTGAGCTGGCTGAAAAGAAAAACCACGATAACGCCCAGCGTCGTGGTCTTGATGCCGCCGCCGGTGCTGCCCGGGGATGCGCCGACAAACATGAGCAGCATGAGGACTACCAGCGAGGTATGCCCCATGCGTCCGATATCCACTGAATTAAATCCATCGGTCGTTGAAGCCGAAATCGCCTGAAACGACGAAGCCAGGAACTTCACCGGAACGGTATCCGAGGCGCCCCAGTTCCCGGAAAGATAGATCACCGCTGTGCCGGCCGCGACCAGCACCGCAGTCATTATCAGCACGAGCTTGGTGTGAATGGAAAACCTGTGGGGAGTTTTACGCCTGATCTTCCTAATCATTGCGGCATACAGCTCATAGAGCACGAAGAATCCCAGGCTCCCGGCAAGCGATACGAGGTTGATCGTCGCATTCATCACGACGCTGTCGCGGTACTTCATCAGGCTGTCGCTGAACAGCCCGAACCCGGCAGTGCAGAACGCGCTCACCGAATGAAAAATCCCGAGATAAAGGGCATGAGTGAAAGAATAATCACCGAGCCAGAATATTGCCAGAACAATCGCCCCTGCCGCCTCGAATCCAAGCGTGAAAATCATTGTCGTTATGAAGAATCTACCGAGAACCCTGAATTCCGATCCTGCAAGGGACTCAACCGCAATCAGCTGGGTATTGATCGACGTTTTCATGCCGAATGCATGTGTGAAAAACATGATGAACGTCATGTACCCGATGCCCCCGATCTGGAAAACAAGCAGCAAAACGATCTGACCGAAAAGAGTGTAAAATTTCCCGACATCGACCACGGCAAGTCCGCTCGTGCTGATGCCGGATGTCGCCATGAACAGCGCGTCGATAAAAGGCTGGCCCGACCCTGCCGCAGTCGAGACAGGAAGGGAAAGGAGAAACGCTCCGATGAACGTAACGATCATATATCCCGTTACCAGCACATGGAAAGGCGAAAGAGAATCGCGAATTGTTTTTCGCGCCCACGGTCCCGTGAATCTTTTCAGGTGCTGCTGAAAAGGCACATCATGTTTTATACTGTCAGGATACATGACCACAAGGTACTTGCGGGGTTAAAAAGCGGCCATATAGGCGTCGTTAAGAAAAACGTGAAGCGTGTTAAAATTTCGTTAAAAACGGGATCATGAATCCCATTCGATTCAAGCGGGCCTGATCATCGCATTAGCGGGTTGGACGTGCTGTCGCTGCGGTCTTTCCGCCTCGTGCGCGCGTGTCTTTCCCCGTACGCCCCGTAAATGATGAACCCGATGAACATCCACAGCAGCAGCCTGAGCCACGTGTCCTTTGGAAGCGCGATCATCTGCGCCAGCGCGACGAGCCCCCCGAGCACTGGAATGAAAGGCATCAGGGGAGTCCTGAATGGGCGCTTGAGTCCGGGCATCATTCGCCGCAGGACCAGGACGCTCACGCACACGATGACGAACGCGAGCAGAGCGCCTGTTCAGTCTTTTCATTTAATGTCACATATTCACAACAATGTAATAGGTCAGTGCGGAGATCGCTGCGGAGAAGGGGATGGTGAGAATCCATGCCCAGACGATCTGTCCGGCCACGCCCCAGCGCACGGCTGTAAGGCGGCGGAGCGAACCCACTCCCATGATGGAGCCGGATATGGTGTGCGTGGTGCTTACCGGGATGCCGAACCAGGACGAAAAGAAAAGAGTCGCCGCTGCGGCCGTTTCGGCGCAGAACCCGTCGACGGGGCGAAGTTTGGTGACCTTCTGGCCCAGGGTCTTGACGATGCGCCAGCCGCCGCACATGGTTCCCAGCGCAATGGCCGCCTGACAGCTCAGCACGACCCACAGCGGAATGTAGAATTTTTCTCCGAGAAGACCCGTACTGAAAAGAAGGCCTGCGATGATTCCCATGGTTTTCTGCGCGTCATTGCCGCCGTGACCCAGGCTGTACAATGCCGCAGACAATAGCTGGCCCTTTCGGAAAAACTTGTCCACCTGCGTGGGAGCTGACCGCCGGAAGGCCCGGTACACGAGGGTCCCGAGCCCCAGACCGAGCAGCAGACCGAGCGCAGGAGAGACAAATATAAAGATGATCGTCTTGGTTATGCCCGACCATACCAGCGCCGTCGAACCCGCCTTGATCAGGGCAGCCCCGATAAGCCCGCCCATGAGAGCGTGCGACGAACTCGTTGGAAGTCCCAGCCACCAGGTGATGATGTCCCACAGGCACGCTCCCACCAGGGTGGACATGATGAGGTTTTCGTCCATGATGCCGATATCGATGATGCCGGTGCCGATGGTGCCGGCGACGTGAAGCCCGAAAAAAAGAAAGGCGATGAAGTTGAAAAAAGCCGCCCACATGACCGCGTATCGGGGAGACAGCACCCTTGTGGAGACCACCGTCGCTATGGAATTGGCCGCGTCATGAAAACCGTTGAGGAAATCGAACGTCAGGGCGAGAAGAATAATAAAGATAATATACAGGGTCATGATCACCCCTGTTTGACGAGAATCGAATCCATCAGGTTTGCGATATCCTCGCATATGTCGAGCACGGTTTCAACGCTTTCGAAAATTTCCTTCCATTTCATGATTTTAACGGGGTCTTTGGTTTTTTCGAACAGCTTAAAGATCACGGCGTCCCGAAGCAGGTCGCCCTGGTTTTCAATCTGGTTAACCTCGATACAGGCCTCGTTGATCTCCCTGGGTTTTTTATGGTTCCTGAGTCCCTTGATTCCCCTGCACAGAGCGGTCACCGACTGCACGATCAGTTCAGAAAACGATACCAGATCGTCGTTCACCTCGTTCAGTTTGTACAGCCTCATCCTCTTGGACGTGGTGTAGAGCATGTCGACCACATTGTCGAGCTCGTGCGCGAATGAATGTATGTCTTCACGGTCGAAGGGGGTGATGAACGTCCTGTTCAGAGTGTCTATAATGTCGTGGGTAATGGCGTCGCCCTGGTGTTCGAGCTCCCGGAGACGGGCGATGGCTTCGTCGTCGAATTTTCCCTTTTGGGCCAGTTCCCTGAAGGTGTGAGCGGCATCGGTTATGATAACCGCCTGCTGGTCGAACATGTCGAAAAATTTCACTTCATGAGGGATGAATCGAAATGCCATGTAAAGATCTCCTTGGCCGTAAAGGCCAGAATGTTGAATAATGATTTTTTCGGGTGAACTATATTCAATCCAGAAATTCCGTCAATATTAATGTTGGTCAAGAACAAAAAAACGGTCCAGGCTGATTCAATAATAGAGCCATAGATACACACTTGCGAATTATTGATATTATTTTGGATATTTTCAAAATTTCTTCATTAAAAACAGCAAAAAAACATCGGAAAGTAACCGCACTGCGCTTATCAGCCGCGGCAGTTATCGCAATTGCCGCAGCCTTTCATCGGCGCATTGAAATAGCGGTGGATGTATTCCCTCCTGCATCCGGAAGTCTTCGCATACCCGAGCATGTCGGCGAGCCTCCTGCGGTCCAGGTCGAGCTTGAAGGCCAGGCTCTCCTCCGAAACGAGCGCGTCCGGAATCCCGGATTCGATCTTTAAATTCAGGGTATCCAGGCTCCCGGTCGTGACGCCGTATCGGTCAAAAAGCGAAAGCACGGTCGACAGCCGGTGGTCGGTCCGGTCCTTGTAAACCAGGTTTTCCTGAATGTCCTCATAGGTGTGCGAATTGAGGGCCCCGCCCAGGGATGCAAGATAGCTATACGTCTTTTTGATGAACGCCGCGTCGGGATTTCTCCACTTGAGGAATTCCATCTGCACCGCGAGGTCGGCCTCATTGTAAAAGAGCGCGCACCGCGAGGGGTTCCCGTCCCTGCCGGCCCGGCCTATTTCCTGGTAATAAGACTCTACCGAATCCGGAATCTCGGCGTGGAGCACCATCCGGATGTCCTCCTTGTCGACCCCCATGCCGAAGGCGTTGGTTGCCAGCATAAGCATCGAGCCCGACGAGATGAACGCCTCCTGCACCCGCCTTCTTTTTTCGGCCTGAAGCTGGCCGTGATAGACCGAATAACGCATGCGCTTCATGTCGAGGAAATGCGAGAAACGCTCGATCCCGCTGATCAGGTTGAAGTAGACGATGGCGCTCCCCTTTCTCTCCTGCAGGAGTTCGAGGAGCATCTCGAACTTCACGGGTTCGTCGACCGGATCAAACACCTCGAGACCGAGGTTGGGCCTGCATATGCCCTCGTTGAATATTTTAACGGCGCCGGGTTCCATGCCGGTGCAGACGATGATGTCCTCCTGCACGCGGGCCGATGCGGTGGCCGTGAGCGCGATCGTCGGAGGGTTTCCGAGCTTTTCCCTGAACTGGAAAATGCGCGAATAGTCGGGCCTGAAGTCGTGTCCCCACTGGCTCACGCAGTGCGCTTCGTCGACGGCGAGCAGCGATATTTTTCGCGCCGCGACGGCGTCCAGGAAATCGGCTTTCCTGAAGCGTTCGGGCGATACATAGATGAGGCGGTATTCGCCCCCGGCGAGTTTGCGGTAGCGCTTCTCCCTCTCGGGGGATGAAAGGGATGAATTGATGAATTCCGCGTCGATCCCCCTTCTCTTGAGCGAGTCGACCTGGTCTTTCATGAGCGCGATCAGGGGGGATATGACCACGGTGAGGCCGCCGAAAATGAGCGCCGGCAGCTGATAGCACAGGGACTTCCCCATGCCCGTTGGCATGAGAACCAGCGAGCTGCCGCCGGCGAGAGTGTGCTTTATGATCTCTTCCTGCGAGGATCTGAAGGAATCCAGATTGAAATATTTCTTTAGTAAAGTCGAAATGTCAGGCCCGTCATGCATACTTTCCATATCATCAATGATTCTCCGGCAATCATAAAACGTCAAGGGTTTAAATTGCAGCCCCAAAGCAATTGATACGATTATTCAGGAGCCCGGTGTAAATCCCCATCCATCTCCGATGGATTTCCTTTAATCCGCTTGAACAGGGGGATTTTTAGATTGAACAAAAGAGAAATTCATACTATAATCCGACTGGAAGATGGTGTGCAGTTTGGGAACCATGAAAAAAATCGGTCGATACAATAAAGCGTCACGCTCGCATCTGAAGGATGTATTCACCTTCACCATCGTTCTCCTGATCGCAGTCGCATCTCTTGCCGTACCTGCCGTCATCGCTCCCGGCAAAAATGAAACGCCGGTCATCCTGGATTCGCCTTCGATAAATATCAACATCCGCGACCATGCCCGTTACCTTGAGGACCCGCACGGAGCGCTCGGCATCGGCGACGTTGTTTCGGAAAGGTACACTTCCCGGTTCGGCGAAATATCGGGCGGAGAACTGAATCTCGGCTTCACGACATCCGCATGCTGGGTCCGCTTCACGGTGGACAACAGGCTCGCGCATGAAGCAGAATTCTTTTTAAGAATCAATTATTTTCAGATAAGCGGAATAGAACTCTACATCCCGGCGGATGGAACTTACCTGATCAAGCGATCGGGCACCGGCATCCCGCTTGGCCAGTGGAGCTACAACTATGAAAAACACGTGTTCCCGATCAGGCAGAAATCCGGCAGCGCAACATATTATCTCAGGGCCGAGTCGCGTTACGGTTCGCTTTTTCTGCCGATGACGCTGCTTGACGTAAACAGTCTTCACCGGGAAATATCCGCCAAAAAGGGGTTGAACGGCCTCTTCTACGGCATGATGGCGGCCCTGCTGCTCTTCAACTCCCTGATACTCATCTCATTCAGGCAGAAAGAGTACATGTACTACGTCGCCTACATTCTGATATTGTCCGGCACCATGCTCTCATTCGACGGCCTGGGATTCAGGCTGCTGTGGCCCGGAATTCCGCTCATGAACAGGTCGTATTTCATGATACTGCTCGTGTGCGCCGCGGTTACCCTCTTCTCGAAAAAATTCCTCGACATCGACAAGCGTTTTCCCGCCATGGGAAAAATCATGGCCGGGAGCGTCGCCGTCATCATGGCCTCGCCGCTGGTATACTTCATTCTGCCGCAATTCATGCCGCACATCGCGGTGATCGTGACCGTTTACACGAGCGTGCTGTCGATTGCGGCCGGGTCAATGATGCTCGTCGCCGGGGAGCGATCCGCGAGGTTTTACATGCTCTCCTGGCTCCTGTTCTTCGCAGGGGCCATTGTCCGGGGGCTGATGGGCTATACCGGCGCGCCCATCTTTCTGTATCATGAATTCATCATCAAGGGCGCGCTGGGCCTGCAGGCCCTGGCTTTCTCTCTCGCGCTGGCCGACAGGATAAACCTCATGCGAAAAGAGCTGGCCCTGAACATGGCCGAACAGAAAAAAATGGACGAGAAGCTCCGTCTCAAGAACGAGGAGCTCGAAGCGACCAACGAGGAGCTCCAGGCCGCGATGGAGGAGCTCGAAGCGACCAACCAGGAGTTCGAGGCCCAGAACGAGGAGCTCATCAGCTCGCAGGCCGAGATCGAACGGAGCGAAAAGCTCTTCAGGGGCATATTCGAAAATACCCCGTTCGCAGTCACCATAACCAAGAACGAAGACTCGAGCTTTATCATGGTGAACAAGGCCTTCGAGGCGATCATGGGCTACACCCGGGAAGAAGTGCTCGGGAAAACATGGCAGGAACTCAACCTGACCATCGAGCCCGAAAGCGTCCAGAAGGGTATCGACCAATTCACTGCGACGGGCAGAATCGAAAACATGAAGGCCAGATTGAAAAACCGCGCGGGGGAAGAAATACACAGCATGTTCTCGTCAATTCCGGTCGACTTCCACGGGATTCCCTGTCTCATGAGCATAACAGTCGATATAACCAAGACCATCAAGCTCGAGGAACAGCTCAGGCAGACCCAAAAGATGGACATCCTCGGGAAACTTGCCGGAGGGGTCGCACACGATTTCAACAACATGCTGGCCGGGATACTCGGGAGCGCCGAAATGCTCGGCGAAAAAGTCGCCGGAGACCCCGGGTCGAACGAATACATAGAAATAATCAGAAATGCAGCGTCCCGGGCCGGGGAGCTGACGCGAAAGCTTCTGGTGTTCTCTCGCAAGGAAAGCGCGCATAAAAAGATACTCGACGCCCATGCGCCCATCGGATCCGCCATATCTCTTCTGGAAAGAAGCCTTGACCGGAAAATCAGGATTGTCAAAAAACTGAACGCGGCCGGGCATCAAATCCTGGGCGATGCGTCTCTGCTCCTGAACGTGCTCATGAACCTCGGGATAAACGCGCGTGACGCCATGCCCGACGGCGGTACGCTCAGCTTTTCTTCGTCGAACGTTCAGCTCGAAAAAGAACACTGCCTCACCATGCCATTCGAGTGCGAACCGGGACGATACATCGAGATCACGGTGGCCGACACCGGAACGGGAATGCCCGCGTCGGTAATGGACCGGATGTACGAACCCTTCTTCACTACGAAGGAGACCGGCAAGGGGACCGGCCTGGGGCTGTCGATCGTTTACGCAGCGGTGCGGGAACATCGCGGCGCAATATCGGTGCACAGCAGGCAGGGCGAGGGCACGACGGTTAAAATTTACCTCCCGCTTGTCGATGCTTCGCACATAACCCATGGGAGCGAAGCAGCAGCGCCTGTCCGGGGCGGCGGGCGCATCCTTGCGGTCGACGATGAAGAAATGGTGCGAAAGCTCCTCAGGGACATGCTCACTTCAATCGGATATGAGGTCATCACCGCAGAAGACGGCATCGAGGCGCTGGAAGTCTACAGGCGCGAAGGGAGGGGGATTTCCCTGGTGATCCTCGACATGGTCATGCCGAGGATGGACGGCATGGAGACTCTCATGCGCCTCAGGGAGATCGACCCTTCGGTAAAGGTCCTCTTCTCATCGGGCTTCAACAGAGGGAATGAAAAATCCGGCGGCAGCACCGTCATGGCCGACGGATTCATCCAGAAGCCCTATGGCCTCACCGAGCTCAGCAGAATAGTCTCAGAGATAATCGGCAAAAACAATTAATTCCGGCGACCGCGAGAAGATGCTTGCCTCGGACGATCCCGGCGGTCTACTCTGGCCCCGATGAAACACCGCGGCATGACATTCAATTTCGGCCATTATGAAAATCTCCTGCAAAGCCTGGATGCGATCTGCCGCTCTCTCGCCGATTACTACGGCGCCGAAATCCGCTGCAGGGAGGCGTGCGCATCCTGCTGCATTCCGGGAATATCCCTGTTCCCGGTCGAGGCCTGGTACATCAAACACAGCCTCGGGCCGCTCCAGGCTTCGGGCAGATCCTCCGGGTCATGCATATTCCTGGACCACGGTCTGTGCTCCGTGTACCGGGCGCGGCCGGTCCTGTGCCGCACCCAGGGTTTCCCGCTGCTGTACCGGGATGAAACCGGAGCGGGCGGCGCAGCTGAAATATCGGCCTGCGAGATCAATTTCACCGGAGTGAAGGAATTCCCGATCGGCCATATCATCGAGATGGACAAGGTCAATCTGTCGCTCGCTGCGGTGAACATCAGGTTTTTACACGATATCGGGCGCTACGAGGAGCTGAAGAACAGCCGGTTCGCGATGGAGGAGATTCCGGCGCTGGAATGATGGGTACCGCCGATTCCGACACAGGGCGCATATTATTCGTTGACATCGGGGTGCGGATATTGGAACATCAAGCAGAGTGATTCAATATGACAAGCTGTAAATCAAACCAGGACACCCGTTCCGCCATAATAAAAAAAATATCGCTTCTCCTTGTCACCGCGGCCCTTATCATCTCGGGTCCCGGGACCGCCCAGGAACCGGACTACACGAAACACCCCCGGTACGCCGAATTCGCGGCGCAGTACCAGGCCTACGACAGGGCCGCCGCGTCGCGCGATTTCAGGGCCGCGCTCGACCCGGCAAGAAAGTCCCTCGAGCTCGCAAGGGAGATTTTCGGCGATGACGCGGCCATGACCGGCGTCATGTACGACAGGCTCGCCTACGCCGAATCCGCCACCGGCAGCTTCGACCTGGCAATCGAGCATTACCAGAAAGCGGCCGCCATTTATGCGGCCCGATACGGGGCCGCAAGCGAGTATCTCGGGACCGCGTACCTGAACATGGGCGAGGCGTACAGGAGTAAGGGGGACGTTTCGCGGGCCCTGGAATTCCATTCCGCCGCAATGGATATTTACCGCAAGAAACTTGGCGACAAACACGTGTATGTCGCTACTGCGTGCAACTATATCGGGGGCGCCCTCAAGTCAAGGGGAGACTACCGGGGCGCGATCTCCCATTACGAAAAGGCGCTCGCCATTTACCGCGAATCGCTGGGAGAGGATCATGAATTCGTCGCCACCACCTATGTAAACCTCGGCGGTTCTCACGAGCCTCTTGGCGAATACGACAGGGCGGTTGAATACTATCTCAAGGCGGTCCCCATATACAAAAAGACCATCGGCGAGGACCATCCTTTTCTCGCGGTCGCGTACAACAACCTCGGCCTTGGATACCACTATCTCGGTGACGAAAGCTCCTCGATAACATATTACAACCTGGCCCTTTCAATCTACCTGAAGACCCTCGGCGCGGATCATCCGCACACGGCCTATGCCTGCATCAACCTGGGCCAGGCGTACAGGGCCCTGAAGAGCTACGACGATTCCGAAAAATACTACATGAGGGCCCTCGGGATACTGACCGGCGGAGGCGACCGCGACGGCCGCATAACGGCGCTCACCCATCTCGGCGAACTCTACGTCGAACGGGAACAGCCGAAGAAGGCGTCCGAATCCTTCGGCGCAGCCGCCGCCCTCGTGCTCAAGTACCGTCTTGAAATCGGCAGGGGCAAGTCGGGGTTCTCCGACCGCCACATCGGCGTGTTCAACAGGATAATCGATCTCGAGCTCGCACGGGGCGATACTGAAAAGGCTTTCATCGCCGACTGCATGAAAAAGGGCCTCTCGATAACCGAAGACATGACCCTCAAGGACGCGCTCGGAAAGGGAGAGGTTCCGGCAGAAAAGCAGGCGCGGCTCCTAACCATAATGAACGAGATCGAAACCGCCGAATCCGACAGGGCGGTGCAGGCCGAATCGGGCAATCCCGCCGAAGCCGGGAAACTGATGAAAGCCATCTGGAAGCTCGAGGCCGAAAAGGAAAAAACCGACGCCGCACTCATGGCATCGTATCCGGCATACGCGGCCCTCAGATCGCCTGCGGCGCCCGCGCTCGCCGACATCCTGGCAGCCCTCGCACCGGACCAGGCGCTCGTGAGCTATTCGCTGAATGAAAAGAAATGCACCGCCTTCGTGCTCACGCAGGATCGCGGCCTCAGGGCCGTCGACCTGGGCGGCGACATATACGGCGAGATCGCGAACGATTCGCGCAACATTCATGTCCTGTACAAGTACCCTTCGGGGGGCACAATCCTGGCCAGAATCAGGAGCGCGGACGGTTCTCCCGTGTTCTGGAACCGGAAACTGGAAGGGAAAAAATATTCGGTCAGGGACGGCAGCGTATATTCCCTTGATTCAGCCGGCCTCGTGACCGGTGATTTTCCCCGGGCCGGAGATGCCGGATTCAGGGAAATCCTGGTCGGCGCAATCGAGGGTGATATCGACGCAAACGGCATAGAACAGGAAAGAGAACGGCTCTCAAGAAAGCTTTTCGACGGGCTGCTGAAACCGGTGATGAATGAAGCGCCCTCGGCCAGAAAATTCGTGATCGTACCCGACGGCCCCGTGTACTACGTCCCCATCGGTATCCTGAAAGACGAATCCGGCGGGATGTTTTCGCAGTCCCGGCAGTACTGCCTGGTCCACTCGCCCGCCATATGGCTCGACCTCGCCGGAAGAAAATCCGCACGGGCAGCGCATCCCCTGCTCGCCCTGGGCAACGCTGTGTACGGCGCCGGCCATGAAAACGTCGGCGCCGCGGTCAGGGGCAGGATGAGGTCTGCAGGGTCCATGGCGTTTCACGGCGAAGCAGCCGCGGCCGAAGGCTCATTTCAGGCGGAAGCGTCGGACGATCCCGGATTCGGCAATCTCCCGGGAACGGCCGAGGAGGTGGCCCTGATCGGAAACATAGCCTACGGCGGCGAATCCCCGGCCGGGCATGTCCTGACCGGGATCGACGCCAACGAGGACATGGTGTTCGAGATGAACGACCGGAAAATCCTCGGAAAATACCGCATCATACATTTCGCGGCGCACGGGCTTTTCATCGACAGCAATCCCTCCCTCAACGCGATCGTTCTGTCCCTCCCTGCCGCGGCCAAAAAACACCGAAAGGTCGAATACGGTGCCTACACTACCCGTCACGGCGGGATGAGACGGGACGGGTATCTCAGGCTCGGCGAAATCAAGACGCTGGGACTCAAATGCGACCTCGTGGTCATGAGCGCGTGCGAAACCTCGCTCGGCCATTATATCAGGGGAGAAGGAATGGTCGGGCTGCCCCAGGCCTTCATGATCGCCGGCTCCCGCTCGGTCATGGCGAGCCTGTGGCCGGTCGACGACGAGGCCGCGTGCTTGCTCATGGAGGAATTCTACGGAAACATCTTAAAGAAAGGCATGCCGCCCGGCAGGGCGCTGCAGGAGGCGCAGCGGTCGGTCAGCGAGGAGTTCCCCGACCCGTTCTACTGGGCGCCATTTGTGGTGTATGGTGAATAGGCGAGGCGCGGCCGATTCGTGAATGGAATTATACGGACTTATGTTTCCAAAAAAATTTAATAAAGATAGCCACTGAGTCACGGAGTACACAGAGTAAAGATTCAGGGGATAGAAGATGAAAAGGAGATAACGGGGATAAAAAAAGTAATCGATATTTAATTAAATCAGGTTGTAAACTTTAAATGTGGTTTTATCGAATGAATAAAATATTTCTCTGTGGCTCTGCGGCTGTCTTTTCAAAAAATTTCTGAAAAAATGAAAAACGGTATATCGGTTATAATCCTGCTTGTATTTTTTGCATGGCCTCCGGACCTGTTCGGCCAGGGCGGTGAAAATGCCCGCGAAAAATACACGGTAATCTTCGTGGTCGGCGAGGCCGAAATCATCCGCTCCGGCAAAAAAATCGTCCCGCACAACAGCGACCCCGTGTTCGAAGGGGACATGCTCCATCTGAAAGAAAAATCGGTGCTCGAGGTCGCGTCCGAATCCCGCGGATCGCTGTGCAGGATCTCTGGCCCGGCCATATTCAGATTCAGCGCCGCGAACATCGCTGCGGGCGTCAGGAAATCCGGCATCCTGTATTCGCTGATGAAGAAGCTCACCCTCGATGTCGTCCACTACAGCCCGCGGACCGTGGTGACTGCAGTGAGGGGGAAGGACGATCCGGCGCGGGAATCTGCCGCGGCCGCAAAGCTGAAATCCGCCATGGACCTTTACAGCGAGGGCCGGTACGACGACGCATGGGCCGCGTTCGACGGGCTTTCCCGCGACCCGGGACTCAAGAAGCATACCGAAAACCTGATATCGTTTTACCTGGCCGAAATCCTTTTCATCAGGATGGATTACGCGGGAGCGCTCGCCCTGTATCTGCCCCTGCACCGGAGCCGCATCAGGGAATTCAGGCACCGGGAGATATGCCTTGCCAGGGCGATAATCTGCGCAGCCAACACGGGCGACGAGGCCCTCATGAAAGAGCTGGCCGCAAGCTACGTGACCGAATACGGCGAAACCGGCGTCTATTATCCGGCATTGGCCGAGCTCGCGCGGGAATGATCATGCCCCTTTCTTCGGGGGCAGCGGCACCAGGGCGGATGTCTTTTTCATGTGCGCCGCATACCCGGGCCTTCGGGCGATCATGCGGCGGTCCATCATGGGAATGCTGACGAACGCGAACATCACGGTGATGAATACCGGACCGGCAAGGGTCCACCAGTAGAATTTTCCGGACGACAGCCCGAACAGAAAAAGGCCCCACCAGAAGGAGACCTCGCCGAAATAGTTCGGGTGCCGCGACCATTTCCACAGTCCCCTGTCCATGATGCTCCCCGAAGGGGGATTCGACCTCGTGAAATCCAGAAGCTGCCGGTCAGCCCTCGCCTCAATCCATATCGCGGTCAGGGTCACCGCGCAGGCGAGAATGCCCGGGAACACCGAAACCGCTCCGGGCGCTGACAGCGCCGGATACAGAGAAAGGCAGCCCAGAAAAACCTGGACCGTGGGAAACAGATGTATTCCCAGAAAGCTCACAGGCCACTTGAGCCTGCCTGTCTTACGCGAGATATCGACATAGCGCCAGTCCTCGTGCCCGAGTCCCTTCCAGTTGCGCAGCCAGTTCCAGGTGAGCCGCCCGCCCCAGATGAACACACAGGCAATTGCGGCCCATTGCAGGGGAGAAATGGCCCCTTCGGCAAGGGACTCACTGGCGAAATACAGCGCGATGACCGGGGGCGCAACGCTCCAGTACGGGTCATACATGCTCGAATTGTCGAAGAGCAGGCTGTAAACGAATATCGCGGCGGTCGCCGCGCAATCAGCGGCAAACGCGGCAAGCACCGGATGCGCGCCATCCATGAGGCCGACAACGGCGACTGCGACACCGAAGGCGACAATATAGGCAAAGGCGCATATGACCACAGACGCCCTGCGTGAATAATTCCTTTTTCTCGATTTCATAAGCATGACCTCTCCATCATTTACAGGTTCAACTACATGGGTCGTTCCCGGGGAATGCCGGACCAGCTCGACGGATCATGCAGACCGGGAGATTTCTCCACCTCGACATCGATGCCGGTCAGCCGGGCCATTCCTGATTCTCCCTCAAGGTTACCGGGCCCGTCCGGCGCCAGAAGGTTGACGTTCACTCCCTCGGTCCTCGCCGCAACAGAAAGGCCGAGCGCCGGCTGGTGTCCCCACCCGTGCGGCAGCGCGACCACGCCGGGCATCAGGTCTTCGAGCAGGCTCACCGGCAGCCTCACCGTGCCGGCAGCGCTTGTTACATCCGCGAAATCCCCCTCGGCAAGCCCGCGGGCCGCAGCGTCAGACGGATTTACATACAGGTAATTGGTCTTCCTGTGCCCGCTTACGAATTCAGGCACATTGTGCATCCATGAGTTATGGGTCCGCACCGCCCGCCTCGTGATGAGCTTGAGCCTTCCCGAACTCTTCATCTGGCTTTCGAAAATCGATTCAAGCCGCTCCGCGTCCCGCATAAGAGGGACTGGAGCGAGGTCGACCAGGCCGTCGCCGGTAAGCACCCTTTTACCGAGAAAATCGTTTTCGGCATGGGGCGCGCGCAACACCCTGTGCGGGTGTTTCAGCAGACTCCTGAATCCCCCCAGGCCGCACGCCCGAAGTATGAACGAAAAAAGCCGCTCCGGGGTAAGCGTGAGAGCGCGAAGGGGCCTCCCTTTTTTTTCAAGAAACCTGCTCAGCCTGAACAGCGCTCCGGCCACGCGGGACCCGAACAGGTCAACCCGGCATGCCCGCGCGAGATCGGCGTAAACATGCGCGGGATTGCGCTGCTCGCCGTCGGGATCGACGACCCGGTCAGTCGCCTGGGCGTACGGCACCATCTGAAGCCCGCATAACAGCGGAAAAATGAAATGAATGTCCGGCATCTCGAAAAACGTCGTGGCCGGGAGCACGTAATCGGCCACAGATGCGGTCTCGTTCAGGAAAATGTCGACCGAGACCATCAGGTCCAGGGAAGAGAACGCCTTTTTCAGCCTTTCCGGGTTCGCCATGGTGTTCAGCGGATTCCCGCCCGTGCAGAAGAGGGCGCGCACCTGGCCTTTTCCGGGAGTCAGTATCTCGTCCGCGAGAACGCCCCCGGCGAAGCAGTCGCTGACAGAGGGAAACGATCCTATACGCGACGTGTCGGTCCTCAGTAAAAATCCGAGCTTCTTGCCGAGTGCAGGAAAATCGACGGCCCCTCTACCAACGAGCGTGCCGCCGAAACGGTCGAGGTTGCCCGAAGCGGCGTTGATGACCTCCTGCAGCCAGAAGGCCATGGAACCGGCCCCGCCCATGTTCACGCCGGTCGAGCAGTACAGGGCGGCGCTTTTCGCCTTACTGTACGAAGCGACAAGGCCGCGCAGTACGCCGGCACTGATACCGGTCACCGGTTCCGTGCGTTCCGGCGGCCAGGCCCGGGCAAGACCGAGCACCTCATCGAGCCCTTTCATGAATTTTTCGGCGCGCACCCGGTCGATTCCGCCAATGGCATCGAGCTCGCATAAAAACGAAAGATAAAAAAACACGTCCGATCCCGGCCTTATGAAGACATGCTCGCCCACCGCCCGGGCAGATTCGGTGCGCCGCGGATCGACGAACACGACTCTTCCCCCTCTCCCGATCACGGCCTTGAATCTTTTTATGGCGTTGGGCAGGTGCAGAAAGCTGAACCGGGATATGGCCGGGTTCCCCCCGGCGATCAGAAGAAAATCGGTGCGGTCGACATCGGGAAACGCCTGGATATACGGGAAGCCGTACATGAGGCGCGCCACGGCGAATTTGTTGGCGCAGTCCTGGGTATGCGGCGCGTACATGCTTCGCGACCCGATTCCGGTGAGAAAACCCTGCGCGAAAAGCGGATGGAGCATGCTGAACCCGGCCGCGGTGCCCAGGTACATGGCGACCGAATCCGGACCATGGTCCGCGATTATTTTCCTGCACCTGCGCCCGATATCGGAAAGCGCATCATCCCATGAAACCTGCACGTATGAATCACCCCGGCGCTTCAGTGGATGGCGAAGCCGATCAGGCGAGTCATAAATCATGTGCTGGCGCGTTCCCTTGACGCACGAGCTCCCCGTTGTAGCGACGTTATCACGGTCGGGCCTGATGCTCACGACCCGGTTGTTGTCGACCGTTACCTCGAGTCCGCACAGGGACTCGCAGATACGGCAAAATGTGTATCTGGTTTCCATATCTCATCCCCGATTTTCACCTCAAGCGCCGTTTTCACGGCCCGGGCAATCGGTGAAAAAAATTTACGGATCGTCAAAAAAGTCTTTACCTGTTTTCTGCGTGAAGAATCATTAAACGAGGCGGATTAAAAAGGCAAGATTTTAATAAAAATTGTGGGAACCGCGCTTTCATCC
>JAKLIV010000189.1 GCA_022709405.1 Spirochaetota bacterium | reverse complement strand
GCCTTGGCGTTCAGGTAGAATTTCGGGTCCCTGACCACGCCTGTCGGCGTGCACAGGAGCATGTTTCGGTCGTCGAAGAATCCCCCCACGTAATAGGGATACCCGCATGAAGCCATGGACAGGTCAGGGGCCTTCTGGATGATCACTACTTCGGCGTTTTCATCCATGCGCCGCGCCCTTGCCGCGGCCTTGGGACCGGCAGCCGATCCGCCGATAACGAGTATTCTTTTTTTTCCAGACATGAAATGCCTCCCTCTTGTATTTTTTTTTGTTTGTTGAAAAAATGAGTATTGTGTTCTAAAAAACGGATGCAGCGGAGATTAATTCCTCCTGACACTCCCGTACCCGCATTCGCGGGCGCTATCTTCAACGTGAGTCCATTAAGATCGAGATGGATTCCCGACTCGCTTCGCTCTCGGGAATGACGAATTATCTGTTCCCGGGCAGAATCGGCTCCGCCGAAACCTGCGGCACTCCCTTTTTATCCCGCGTGAGAGTGCAGCGCGCATTCCTGCTCCCTGACAGCAAATCGCTCGATGAGCGCAGATGGGCGAAATCAGCCCGTTCAAGGAAATCGAACAGGAGCTCCATCTGCACCTGCTGCACTGCATCCGGGTCGCCGGGCGAATCCATGATCATATCCGCCAGCCGTTTATATTCTTTCCTGGCTGCGTATTCGATGCAGTGGCCGTCTCCGACCATAAGGATAATCCTGGCGTCATTCATTGTATAATCAGTGATCGCATACATTATCCCCCGAGACGAGGGTCCCCTCAAGATAGTCCCTGATGATCGCCGCTGGATCGCCGGCCGGTGCGCCGGTAAGCACCCTGACCCCGTTTTCATTGAAGATGGATATGGCCCGTGAACCCATGCCGCCAGCTATGACGCATTTCACTCCCTTTTCGGCCAGCCATCTGGGAAGCAGCCCGGGCTGGTGCGGCGGCGCGCCGAACGTCACCCGTGCCGAAATTTTTTTGTTCTGCTCGTCCACGTCGAACACCTCGAAGGTTTCGCAGTGGCCGAAGTGGAGGCAGAGTTTGCCGTTCGATACCGGTATGGCAATTTTCATTGTTTTTCTCCTTTTCTTTTGCATAGTATATCGACGATGTCGGAAAACGCCTTCTGGGCAGGTGTCGTGTTTTCGAGTGCCGCGTTATGGAAAGGTATTCCGGCGTCGCCGTTCTGGACGATGGCCGGCTCGATGGGGATCGATCCGAGAAAGGGGACGCCCATTTCCCGGGCCAGGTCCAGGCCGCCGCCGTTTTTGAAAATGTCGGATTTTTTACCGCAGTGCGGGCACACGAAGCCGCTCATGTTCTCGATGACGCCCAGCACCGGCATGTTGAGCTGACGGCAGAACGAGATCGATTTGCGAACGTCGATCAACGCCACGTCCTGGGGCGTGGTGACGATCACCGCGCCTTCGGCCTTCTCGATGAGCTGGCAGACCGACAAAGGCTCGTCCCCCGTACCCGGAGGCGAATCGACGATGAGATAATCGAGGTCGCCCCATGTGACGTCTTTCAGAAACTGTTTGATAATACTGTACTTCAGCGGGCCGCGCCAGATGACCGCGTCGTTGCTGCTTGAAAGCATGAATCCGACCGACATCACTTTCATGGAATTGCCGTAATCGACCGGAAGAATTCTTCCGTCTTCGGTGCCCGTCAGTTTTTCCGAGTCGATGCCGAGAAGTTTGGGAACGCTCGGCCCGTGGATGTCGATGTCCAGCAGTCCGGTCCTGAAATTTTTCGCGGCGAGCGCCGCAGCAAGGTTTACGGCTACGGTGCTTTTACCCACGCCGCCCTTGCCTGAAAGGACCAGTATCTTGTGAGATATCCGGTCCATGTTTTCCCTGAGCGCCCTGGCCTCCTCGGCTTCCTTGGCCGCTTTCACCGTTTCAACGGGGCTTGCTCCGCCTTCGGGCTTCTGTTCGTTTTTTTTCTTAAACATATTGTTCTCCGTCAGTTGTGTATGATCGCTTTTGTTTTATCTGTGGTTTCTTGACCATTCGTTTTCGCTTCTCGTTCTTGTCGTCGACGGTTCGCTTTGCCCCGATAGATAGGGGGTCATCCATCCTGTTTTTATGGTTTTCCCCGCTGCGACCGAATCGAATCTGGGCACATAGGATTTGATGTCGAGAAGCGGCGTGCCGTCGACCATGTCGACATCGCGGACCGATATAATACCTGCATTGATGCCGATGACCTCGACCAGCGAGATGCCTATGTGATTGGGCCGGTGCGGAAAACGCGTCGAGAAAATCCCTCTCTGCTCGGTATCCATGTATGGCCGTGCGATCGTTTTTTCCTCGGTGCAAAGATGAAACCGGTACACGAGGATGATATGAGAGAACCCGTCAAGGTCCCTGCACGCGTCATGGTAACCGGGCAGAAGTTCGATGTATCCATCCGATCCGGGATGAAACTGTCCCTGGATCGGGACATCCGACGATACGTCTTTATACGGAGTCCTGATCGTGCCTATTTTTTTCAGGATAATGTCAGGACAGATCATTCTTTATTTTCTCCCACATTTTTTTGATGCTTGAGGCGGCCGGGCCGTTTGAGTATTCGACTACGCTCATACCTTCAATCTGGGCCCGGATGATGTCTTCGTCATAAGGAATCTCACCGTAGACCGGCACGCCTTCCGTCTTGCATAGTATATTAATGACATCTTTTTTTTCAGGATTGATGTCCGCCTTGTTGATGCACACTCCTGTTTTCACGCGAAAATGCCGGGTCAGTTCGAGCGTCCGTTTGAGGTCGTGCACGCCCGCCACGGTGGGTTCCGTCACCACGAGGGCGTTAGTCGATCCGGTTATGGTGGCGATGACCGGGCAGCCGGTGCCCGGGCTTCCGTCGGCTATGACGAGGCCCAGCCCGTTTTTTTGCGCTATTTCCCAGGCCTGTTTTTTCAAGAGGGTCACCAGCTTGCCCGAGTTGCCCTCTGCTATGCCGAGCTTCGCGTGCACCATCGGTCCCTGCGCTGTTTCGGACACGAACCATTCGCCGGACACGTGCTTCACCATCTCGATCGCCCCTGCAGGGCATAGGTGTGCGCATACATTGCATCCCTCGCACGCGAGCGAATCCACCGTCAGGTCGTCCCTGATGGCGTCGAAACGGCAGTAGCGGATGCAGAGGCCGCAATTAGAGCAGGCTTCCCGATTTATGGACGCTTTGAATCCGCCATCGAATGGCGCTCTTTTCAGGATAGTCGGACGAAGCACCAGGTGCATGTCAGCTGCATCGACGTCGCAGTCGGCGATGACCTTGCCCCGGGCCAGGCACGCCAGGGAGGCCGATATGCTTGTCTTGCCGGTGCCTCCCTTGCCGCTGATGATGGCGAGTTCGCGTATCATATCCGGGCTCCTTTTCGCGTTGTTTCGGTGATGCGCTTCATCATGGCGCTGAATTCGTTCCCGTATGTTGCGATTATCCTGGAGGCGCAGTCTCCTCGGGAATACTCTTCGGCGATTCTTCGGTCATAAGGTATCCTTGCAATGACAGAGACGCCTGATTCTGCGCAGTAATCATCAACGCCGCTGTCGCCCGAACCGGCCCTGTTGATCACCACGCCGTGGGGAAGGCCGAGCGCCCTGGCCATCTCGACCGCCAGTCGCAGGTCGTTCAGCCCGAAGGGGGTCGGCTCCGTCACCAGCACCAGGAAGTCGCATCCCCTGGCCGATTCAACCACCGGGCAGGATGTCCCCGGCGGGCAGTCGATGATGCGGATGTCGCTCCGGCAGGCGTAATGTTTCACGGCTTTAATGAGAGGGGGAGACATGTGCTCGCCGATATCGAGCCTGCCTCCGGCGAATGCTATCCCGCCTGCTTCTCCTGTTTCGATGATCCCGGTTCTTTTCGCGGCCTCGGTAATGGCCCTTTCAGGGCACACGAGTTCGCATCCGCCGCATGAGTGGCACAGGTCGGGCATGACCAGCGGTTTGTCCTTGATCAGGACAATGGCGCTGTAGGCGCATAACTGTTCGCACTTGCCGCATCCGTTGCATGCCGCGTTGTCGACCGACGGGACCAGCACCGAGAATTCATCGGTCCTGCCGATCGTGGCGCCGAGGAACAGGTTGACATTGGGCTCCTCGACGTCGCAGTCAATGACGCTTACCGCGCGGCCTTCCCCGGCCAGAAAAAGGGCCAGAGACACCGAAACGGTCGTTTTCCCTGTGCCGCCCTTGCCGCTTGCCACCGCGATGTTCATTTCCTGTCATCCGTCATGGTATTGTTCCTGCGAATCCAGAATGCGTCTCAAACGCCTTTTTCGCCCGGGGCGGATTCGGTCGCGAACCAGTATATGGCGTTCTGCGGACAGGCATCGATGCAGACGCCGCACCCGTCGCAGAGGTCGTATTCAAATACGATATTTTCAGGGCTGCACGGTACGTCCATGGTCATGCAGTACTTGATGCACTTTTCGCACGAGGTGTTCAGGTGTTCCAGAATGGCCTTTTGCGGACAGGCCTTGACGCATATATTGCACCTGTTGCATCGCGCAGGTTCGATCACCGGTATTTTTCTGGCCTTGACTGTTTCGTTCATGTCTCTGTACTTTGCTCCGCAGTAATTAGAATTCAAAAACGGCCCCTGCCGAGGCGTTTGCAAAACGTTCCCTGAATTCGGCCGCAAAACGGCATGCGACCCTGAATCCGGTGCAGTGGGATGCCGCGATTTTTTTAACGTTGTATTTTTTCAGTGTTTCGATGGCCCTGACCACATACTCTTCAGGCGCGCTTTCAAGATGCGTTCCCCCGATCACGGCGTGAAACTCGCTGCGGCCGGAACTTTCCGCGAGGTCGTCAAGTATCTCGACGATGCCCGCATGCGCGCAGCCAAGGAGCACTACCGGGCCGGATTCGGTTTCGATCAGCAGGGAGAGGTCGTCCCTGAAAGGGTCGTCGATGATGCCTGCTTCGGTCTTCTGTTTCAGCCGGCCGTCCCATGTTTTCCATCCCCCGGGCCTTTTTATGTCGGAGATGGCCGCGATCGAATCTGTTACGCCGAAAAATCCTGACACGGTGTTGAATGCCGCGCCGGCGCTTTCGTAATCGTTTTTCGACGCTCGCATCCCGATAGGCTTCTCTATATGTACGCCCGGCATGCTGACGACGGCCAGCTTTTCAATGAAGGCATCTTTATGCAGGTATACGGGCAGGGGAGATTTATTCGTCCTGTTCTGAAGCAGGGCGAGGAGCCCTCCGGTATGGTCGTAATGCCCATGGCTCAGAACCAGGCGTTCGACCATGTCGATGTTCTTGCCCAGTATTCTCATGTTATTGATGAAACCCAGTCCCTGGCCGGTGTCAAAAAGGGTGGCGTCGTCTTTTTCAATGAGCATTGAAAGTCCATGCTCGCCAATCAGGGGA
The DNA here is from genome assembly GCA_022709405.1 of Spirochaetota bacterium. Classification (GTDB taxonomy): domain Bacteria; phylum Spirochaetota; class UBA4802; order UBA4802; family UBA5550; genus JAKLIV01. The sequence continues at coordinate 2,435 of JAKLIV010000189.1, read as the reverse complement.
AAAGGGACCTGCACGCTGTTTTCGCAAATCACGGTAATTTTCGTTTTCATGAAACCATCCTCTGAAACAGTTCAACGGGAAAAGGAGGTCGTTCTTCCGGGCCGATGTTGCTCCCCCCGGAAGAACGACTTGGACCTATGGTTGAAAAATCGATCATCCTTCGTTGTCAATATTTGAAATCCTGGCGTTTATCTCTTCAAGCTCTTTCGCCAGATTACGGGCACGGCTTTGAAGCGCGCTCAAGTTGTTTTCATCATGGTCCCAGCTTATGCGATCACGGTAACGGAATCCCCGCCTGCGTGCGCCGGGACCAGCGCTGCATCTGCCGCGGCCGCTGATTCGACCTGCAGCCTTGTTTCCCCCGCATAATCCTGTGCCCCTGCCTGTCATGGGGCCGCCGCCGTTCGGGCCTGTCCTGTCTCGTCCTGGCATAACATGCCTCCTTGCTGTTTTTTTACATGCAATTCATCCCGCAGAATGATCGTTATGCATATACCTGCATCCTCTTGAATATTTTCTGCCTTTTATGAAGAAGCTTCTCTATCTCGTTCATTTTTGCGATCATATCCACAAATCGGTCGGCAAGATGCATATCCGTTTCGGAGCATGTCAGCGCGTTTATGATGCCGCCGGATTCGGATATCAGTTTTTCAATGTCTCTGTCCGTGTCCGTCGCAGCTTCTTCGTCGGACGGCTGAATTCTTTCAAGACGATACACCGCCCCCGACTGGGACGTCTCCGATTCTTCAATAATTCTGCCGATGAGTTTTTTAACCGAGAGTATCTGGGACACGAGTTTTTCCCTCCCCTGGCTTCTCGCTTTTATAAGGCAGGTCTCGTTTTTATCCGCCAGGTCCTTGAGCCCCTCGATCAGTCTTTGACGGATCATTTTCTCGCTTATCGAAAGCTGATATGCGCCGTAACCCTTGAAATCATGATGTACTGTTGCCGTGGTCATGATATGCCTCCTGATTGGTCATACTATGGGCAGATGTTCCATCCGCCTCGGGTCGGTTCCGCCTTGCTCCTACCAGTGCCCCTCGACGTTCGCCTCCGCGGCTTTATGCAGCCTGCCGTTACGGTAGTCGTCGACAGCTTTCCTGACGCTCCCGGTTGCTCCGGTGTATATCGAGATGTCGGCTGCGCTGAGTGCCGCATGCGCCTTGGGGCCCACGTTGCCGGTTATGATCGCGGCCGCGCCCGCGTTCGCGACCGTTTTCGCGGCCTGTATTCCCGCTCCCTGCGTGGAGTCAAGCGCCTGCGAATTGTCTACAAATATAAAATTACCAGAATCCAGATCATAGACGATGAATCCCGTCGCGCGCCCGAACCGTTCGTCGACAGGAGAATCCAGATCTCCGCTACCGCATGTTATTGCTATCTTCATTCATTTTCCTCCGCCGTGTTTTCTCTGCCGACCCCTCTTTTTCCGCTTCCTACGCCGCGGCAGCCGCGTCGTCTTCCCCGGCCGCAGCCGCGCGTATCCTCTGCGGCGTAATCCAGGTCGTCTCTGAGATATGAATGGATCACCTTGTCGGCTTCCCCGTTGATCCAGGAGATGAGCCTTATTCCTTTTTCGGCGATCACATGGGTCACGAATCCGCTGACCGCTCCGCCGATAATGAGCGACACCCCGAGCTCCTTGAGCTTCTGCACCCTCTGTATCTCGCTCTCGTCATGCAGACTGACCATGATCTTCTGGCTGATCCTGTCATCGACGATTTCGTATATGGCGAAGCGGTTCGCCACGTCAAGCAGCGGTGAAATCCGTTCATTGAATACCGGAAGGGCCACCATTTCATTTTTCATGCTGATATATAATGCAACTATCATGCCGGAAGTGATCGGTTTTGGATTTTACAAGCATGAATAAAAAAAATGTGAGTCAGCCGGGAAAAACACGGCACAAAAGCGTTTCCTTTGCCGGATTGATGCAAAGATTGCAGCAGATATGGGTTTGTTGAGAGAAGGGATCTGGAAGGAAGATTATAAGTGCTGAGAGATTTTTTGAAATCATTGCATAATGCAATCATTCATTGATAAAATAATTGCTGAATGCAATGAACGACACCCCTATGGCTCGATCCCGTATTTTTTCATTTTACGCCAGAGAGTCGAAGTGTCGATGCCGAGGTCCTGTGCCGCCCTGGTCCTGTTTCCGGAATTTTTTTCAAGCGCCCTATTGATGTACAGCTGCTCCATCTCCTCGAGAGTCCTCCCTGCGTCGGGGGGAATACCGGTCGTCCTGAGCTGTTTCGGCAGGTGCTCGCGCCGGATGTAGGATTCGCGGCAAAGGACGAATGCGTGCTCGATGATGTTCTCAAGCTCCCGGATGTTGCCTGGATAATCGTAATCCATGAGAATGTTCATGACGTCATCAGACACCCCTTCGATGTTTTTACCGGTCAGTATGTTGTATTTTTTTATGAAATGGG
>JAKLIV010000188.1 GCA_022709405.1 Spirochaetota bacterium | reverse complement strand
GCTTGTCGAGCTTGAAGCAATAAAGACCATGGGTATCCTGAGAGACAGGCTTTGCATCAAGCATCTCGTTGAAAAATCCCAGGATAACCGTCATACAATACGCATAGAATCAATTAAATCCCTCGGGCTGATCGGAGGTGAAGAAGTCGTAAATCCTCTTATCGGCGCTCTCATGGACAACAACACCGCGGTGAGGAGGGCGGCCCGAGAAGCCCTTGAAAGCATTGATTCCGAAAAGGCAAAAAAATCCCTCAACGACGCACCGCTGATGCTTCTCGTTAAATTGATGAACGAAAGCATGTCGCGAAGGCTCGAGACCATCAATTATATCGGAAAACAGAAGAGAAAGGACGGAATCCCCCTGCTTCAGAAGGCCTGCAGCGACGAGTATAAAAATATCAGGATCGAGGCAATACGCTCTATCGGAATACTGAGAGACCGTGATTCAGTGCCGCTGATCACGAGGATGCTGAACGATCCATATTTCGACGTGCGCCTTGAAGCCGTTAAAACTCTTGAAAAACTCGGGGGAGAAGATGCTCAAATCGCCCTCGAAAAAGCTCTCAATGACCAGAATTCAAATGTCAGGAAAGAAGCCTCCCGGGCCTTTTATGCTTTGAAAGCCAGGTATGTTAATCAATCTGACGAATAAAACAGATACAATTTCAGCTTTTCGTGTCCTTTGATGGGTTCCTTAATCTCGTAACCCGAGATATTTTTTTTCAATTATTAAACACTTGTTAAGATGGCGGAATGATAATAGCGTTTCTTATCATAGGACTAATCGTATCCTTTTCCATTCATATCAGGTATTTGACCCGATATGTCATAGACAAGGAAAAAAAATACCTCCGCGGCTTTCTCAACACTGCGATAATCAATATACTCGTGGCCATGACCCTCAGCATAGTCGTAATGCTGAAGCCTCAACTGGTCAACGAACTCGATATGGGGCTTTTGCTGTGGGGTATTGCCGGAATAATCATGCTCATCATGCTCACGATTCAGGTGTCAATCCTGAAAACGATATATAAACGGGCCCAGCAGCCTGAAAATTATCATCACAACTTTTTTGGAAAGAAAGTACTCCATCCGACGGTGGTAAAGCAGCATGAGGTTTTAACCTTTTTCGGAACGATTCCGGTTTTTCTTCTTATCGGTTCATACTTCGTTGCCCGCCTGATCAATCTTTTCCTCTACGGGCATCTATAAAAAAAGCCGCCATTAAAGGGCGGCTTTTAAAATTCTACAATTTTCATAATGATTACAGCATTCTGTTTGCCGGATTCATAAAATAGTCATATGGCTTCATTCCATATACTTTTTCAAAATCCTTTTCAAAAGGAGCTACATTGCTCAATGCTCGAATCAACGCCTCCATCTGCTCATCGAGGACATTGTTCTTGTCTATGCTGAGAACTACTTTGCCGACGAATTTCTTGCATTTCTCGGCATTTTTAAGGACATTTTCTGAAATCAATGGCATAAAGATGTTACCTCCCTTCGATGATTAACTCGAAAAACGGGACATTTTAACATATCCTTTTTTAATATTACACATATTTCAAAAAATGTCAAGTGAAATATTCCAGCCTCAATAATTCGGGATATCGAGGTCGGCTGAAAATATTTTTCGCGGCATTATCGCAATCAGGATAAGTATCGTCAAGCTGAGAATAACGAACATGAAGGTGGATATAAGAATTGTCATCTGATTCTTGATCGCCGTAATACGCAGGAGAGAAATCCCGACGACGAAAGAACCCCAGTGCTTGTCTTTCACCATGACCGGAGCCGCTATGGTGAGCATTTTTTCTCCGGTATCGCGCTCGTAGTATGTTTTAATTGTGCCCGGGCCGCGGAAAATTATTGCTTCTTTAATGCCCGGATACTTGGCGAAATTTCTTTTGGATCTGCTGAAAAGGCGGTTCTGCTTTTGATCGTCGCCCTCTGGCAGTGAATATTTCGAGTTGTGCGTCGGAACATAGCCGTTCCTGTCTACTAAAACGGCGAAATCCACATCAACATCGTGAAGGAACTCGTCTTCGATCTTTTGAATGTATTTATCAAAAAGCTTATCATACCTGGTGCTGTATTTTGCAGGCAGGTTTTTATTGGTCTGCACGTAGTTCGTGTCGAAAATGTCGCTTTCGCTGAGGAGCTTCGAATCAATGAGAAGATACATCATCTCACTCATGACCCGGGCGCCGCTTCGCGCCTCTATGTCGCATTTCTCAAGGAGCTGCGATTCAAGGTTGTCGAATATTTTGCTGATAATAAAAAATGAGCCTATGCAGATTATTGTACAGAGGCCCAGAATAAGCATAATCTTATATTTGATACTCATGTTTATACCCATTTACTGATAATGTATCGGGACATTCCCTGGAACAATATATCACTGATTTTCATAACGAGCAATTATTTCTTTTGTGAGATTCATATAGTCGACAGCGCCGTTGCTGTCGGACTTGTATTCGAAAATCGTTTTACCCCAGCTTGGTGCTTCCTGAAGGGAGACGTTTTCCCTGATAATCGTATTGAACAATTTACCGGGGAGACGCGACTCTGTCTCGTCAAGAACCTCTTTGTTTATTGTTTTCGTGGAGCTGTACATCGTGCCTATGATTCCGGTTATTTCAAGGCTCTTATTAAGCCGCTGTTTTACCATCTGGACGCCTTCGAAAAGATTATACATGCCGTGAAATGGAAGGAACTGGAGCTGAAGAGGTATGAATATTTCCTTGGCATAGGTCAGCGCGTTCAACGTCAGAATGCCAAGGGAAGGAGGGCAATCGATGAGGACATAGTCGAAATCGTTGATTTTTTCCATCGCATCCCGCAGAAGGAACTCTTTTGCGGGGAAAGGAAGGAAATCAAGGTCTTTGAGGTCCGGTTTTGCTGGAAGAAGGTATATTCCATTGCGGTCGATCAATAGGTCATTGTAGGTGATTTCACCCTTGAGCAGCTCAAAGATGCTGTATTGCAGATCCTTGGGGTTAATCCCGAGATGATACGTTGCCTGGGCCTGGTGATCAATATCAATAACGAGAACCTTTTTATTGAGAATACTCAGGGAGGCCGCGATATTGACCGTACTTGTAGTTTTTCCAACCCCGCCCTTGTTGTTAGAAATGGCTATGATCCTCATTCTGCCTCCGGAAATGACAACCTGATCTATGACGGAAAAGCAGCCAGGTTGTTGGAGTATTATTTTATGCGGGTGAAAATCAATCAAGTAAAAATTATATTTTATTATGGGCGCCTTTATAAATATGGGCGGATTTAGACTTCTGAAGTCGACTTCGTGAGGAGTAATTGAGATCTTCTTGCGGTCATTTCTGAATGATTCAATTCGTAATAATGCTTTTTCGATTCCTTCCTGGACAGCCGGTGGTATTTCGAGGACTGAAAATATTTCATAACCCGTTTTGATACGGGGAAAATCTGCGGGGAAGGGGAAAAGGTCGCCGATTTTTCGTCCTCAATATCCATGATGGTCCCGGTTATGAATCCCCACGAAATATCTTCTATTGAAAACCGGGCAAGATCACGGAGAATGGCCGACATCTTCCCCTGACTGGATGGATCTATGAAAAACGCGAATTTTGAATACATTACCGCGGTATGGAAGCGGTCCGGGACCATTATAATTCCATCCAGGCCGCTGGATTGGGCGATGAGCTGCAGGAAACTCATGATCTGATGCAGTATGCCAAGTCCCGGTCGCATCTGGCCCGGAAGGGGACGGCTTTCCTCTGAAAATGATTTCCGCGGATTTTCAAGGGATATCCATTCAAGAACAGAAAAATTATGTTTCCGGAAATCAATTTTCATGGGATTCTGCAGATCCGCTCTGTAAACGTTTTTAAACGACAGCCTCAAATCGACGAGCGTGGCGCGTTTTTTGGTATCGGCATAAATTTTCAGGTGATGGACTCCGGTATCGTCCTTGAATATATCGAGAACCACATTTTTGAAGCCGTTTTCGTTCAGCGCCGGCAATATGCCGGATTCCTTAATCAATTCCAGAATTCGGCTATGGTTAAAACGATCAAGAAATACATCTTCACAGGTTGATGAAAAGGTGAGTGACTCAAGCGAACACTCGAAATCGGTTGAAACGATGTCTTCGTCAAGATCCAGAAACGACGAAGGCCCGGATTTTCTGTTTTTCTTGATTAAACCTTTAAACATTTGAGGGATCATTTCTTTTTCCGGTTTTTTTCTATAAGTTCATCGAGGTCTTTCGTATCGCTTCCGAAAACTATAGTGCTGCTCCGCCAGTTGCCGTTGTCTCTGAAATATTCAGTACTCATGCCGAGCGCCTCGAACACGGGGACCATCCTGGTCTTCCCGTCAGGGCCGGTCTGCACATCGTTATCTCTTCTCACACAGAAGAATATTGCATTGTTAACGAGCCTCGGAAGTATTTCAAGCTCATTTATCCGGTTTTTGTCGCATCTTTTTAAAAATCTGAAGAGTCTTTTTGAATGGAATTTTATCGGATTCATTCCATCCTTTTTAACGTAAATCGTCTTATTGAAATAATCGATCGTGTAGTCTGAAAAATTCCGGAAAGCGATCAGGTCGCCTCGGAGAATATAAATTTTCCCAATATATATAATTATGGAAACCGTGATATAGTTTTCATAATAATCATCCATGACCGAGAGATGACGGTCCCAGCGCGCCTGCATCTCTTCATTCAATGGCCGGGGGAGTGGTTTCGTCCGGGATTTTATTATTTCATCGGGCATGAGACCACGGGGGGCCGGCGGTTTTGTGTAACCGTAATCCGATGCGAGTATTGCGGCGGTCTGATCGGAAATCCTGTACCAGTATTTCACTCCGGCTTCAACATCGCGGTCGGTATATCTGCCTGCGTTGGTAAAGGCGATTTTTGCGAAGGGGCCCGATTCTTTTTCTGATTTCAGGACCGAAACCGGCTCGCCTGAATGGTACTCCCACGACAGCTCAACCTTGCTGTTAGATAGACCCTTGGACGCGATAAAGGGCAGGGGAGAACCTGAGGAATAAGATGAATTCCAGATAAAGAGGATGGTTATAAGTATGGTTCGCGATGAGTATTTTAAAACCATTGCCGGGCTTGGTGCGATCTATTGCAGGATATTACTGCCCCACAAGGGCCTCCGTATAATTGGAATTGTTCAGAAATGACGGCTCGCCTTTGGCCTTGACCTTGCAGTATTCACGGTGGAAATTTTCGAAAATTTCGATATAACCGTCCACCATCTTTTCCCATGCGTAATTTTTTACCGTATACCGCTGGGCGAGGTCGCCGGATTTCTTCAGTGAAATCCGGTCGGCAAGCAAAGTATCGATTTTTTCGACCCAGGCAATTTCATTTTCCGGGGGGGCCAGAAATCCGTTCATGCCGTCTATGACAGCGCAAGTTATGCCTTCAAGCGAAGATGCGAGAACCGGAACCCCGCAGATCGCAGCTTCAAGTGCGACGAGTCCGAATCCTTCAGCATCTCCCCTGACCTTTATGTTGGGCATCACGAACAGGTCCGAAGCTTTCAATACCTGGATCATTTCCTCAAAAGGAAGCTTGCCCATATAAAACGCACGGTTTGCGAGCTCCTTTTTTTTCAGTGCGCGCTGAATATCTGATTCGTCCATACCGAGTCCGAACAGGAGCGAGAGCTCATGCGCGAAAGCGTCAGGCAGGAGCTTGAAGATAAATTCGATTTTTTTTATATGCTTTTGCGGAGGGCCTATTATTAGATATATTACGCTTTTATCAAGCCTGGGCATCACATTGGAGAGAAACCAGGAGAATCCTTTACGCCTGACGCTTCTTCCGATTGACACGAGTATCTTCTTGCCATTGAGAGATATGCCAAGTTTTTTTTCGAGTTCAGATCTGAATCCGATTTTTTCGTAGATTTTACTCAGGGAGGTATCAACCCCATTACGGACTACGAAGACTTTATCCCTGGAAAAACCGCGTTGAAGGCATTCATCGGCCGTGGCTCTGCTCACCGCAATCACGCCGTCAAGTTTCTTGAATCGTTTTATCACTACCTTCTGGAATAGCTTGTTCGGGAACACTATGTCGAGTCCGTGAAGAGTGACGAGAATCGGCTTGTCGGTGATTTTTTTTATCGGATACGCGAAAAAGGCCATCAATCCGTCATTAAGGTGTATGACGGAAATATCCGGATTTTCTTCCAGAATTTTTTTTACCTTTGATTTCAGGGACAATAAAAATTTCACCCTGCTGGTTTTATTGTCGTAAACGATTGAATGGACCGTGTGAGATTTCGCCACACCGTTTATCAACTCGTAGCTTTGTTTTTCCATGCCTCCGATCGAGGGAGGATATTTGTGGGTAATAAATAAAACTTCCATCACGATACTCCCGGAGAAAACTGATTAGCGTCCATTTTCAAATGCATTGCATTTCAAGCACCGCGGACTCGGTCCGTACCGGCTTATGCATGAGGGCGACGTTCTCATATGTTTTGAAGAGAAGTTCGCAGAGCGCGTCCCATGTTTGTGATTTCGCGTATTCAACGGAATTTCGCGCCAATACATCGCGATGCACGGGATCATCAAGTATTCTCAATATTTTAAAGCAGAAATCTTCAACATTTTTGGGGATCGCAAGATAACCGGTTCTACCGTCCTGAATGATCCCCTTGGGCCCGCCCTGGGCCGCGGCAACAACCGGAAGTCCGGAAGCAAGGGCCTCCAGAACCACATTGCCGAACGTTTCGGTTATTGAAGGGAAAACAAAAAGGTCTGACGACGCGTATATGCGCGATAAATCCCCGTTATGCAGTCCGTCGGTAAATACCGCATCGGGCATTTTTTTCTTCATGATCTCTTTTTGCGGGCCATCGCCGGTAACGATGAATTTTATATCGCTTCTCTTTCGTGAAAGGGATTCATAGATGCCGATAAGCGTCTTTATTTCTTTCTCCCATACGAGCCTGCTGACGAAAAGAATCCTTTTTGTGTTCTTGCCGCACAATCTGTCGATGTAAGAGGAATCCTTTCGCGAAGGAGTGAATATGTCCGTTTCGATACCCCGGCCCCAAATCATAAGGCGCTGTTTATCAATGCCAGTCTCGATCAATTCTTCAATTATCGGCGTCGTCGGGACGAATATTTTTTCTGTCTTGTTGTAGAACCAGAGCATTATTTTTCGCGCTACCATTTTGAGAAATGCGCACAACCCGGGAACGCTTTTGAAATAATAATCAATATACGCCATAAAATGAGTATGATAGGTGCTGGTCAGGGGAATGTTATTGCTGATGGCATACTTGACGGCGAAACGTCCCAACAGGGAGGGAGTGGTGTAATGAATGATGTCAGGTTTAAATGAATCAAGCCGTTTAACGAGATTTTTATCGAAATTCGGTATGGCAAACGGGTATTCCTGGTACAGGGGGAACCTGACATAGCGGCATATATAAACCGGAAACGGGAAATTTTTTATATCAGTAGGAGGGTATGGGGTGATGAAGAGAAACTCAAACTTGTTTTCAGGGACTCTTTTGATGATATTATAAAGCGTATAGGTGACGCCGTCGACATTTTCTTTCAACACATCGGCAAAGAAGGCTATTTTAATTTTTTTTGAATGCATGATATAGATAATAAAGCAATAATTATGCCAGTTCAATTTATTTTATTGATTAACCGCTGATATATTGAGGAAAAAAGTTCAATTAATGCCGGAATTAATCAAGGGGTTTAATCGTATCAAATAATAATAACATCGTATCCTATTTGCAACAGCCTATTCGGTCCTCAAGGCATCGATCGGATTCAAGGAGGACGCTTTTTTCGCCGGATAATAGCCGAATGTAATTCCGACGGCGCATGAAAACAGGAAAGAAAGCATTATACCGCTTAA
>JAKLIV010000187.1 GCA_022709405.1 Spirochaetota bacterium | reverse complement strand
AGCACTACAAGATATCGTTCAAAAAGCAGGAAAACACGACCGGCGACTACGAGCTTCTGCTGAACCTGGGGGACTGTTTCCTCAGGCTCGGGGAATATGGAAACGCGATCGAGACCCTCGAATACGCGCGCGGCTCATATAAAAGCAGCGCGAGGCTGCTGGCGATACTCGGTGAAGCCTGCTTCCACATGAACGACATCCCGCGCTCGCTCCTGTATTTCAGGGAGGCCTTCTTCATAGACCCCTCCGAAATCGACCTCGGCCTCATAAAGGCCAGGCCCATCGAGGACATAATCGAAACCATCAGGAAGGAGCGTCCCGGCTGCAAAGACATAAGAGAGTGGATTCCGGTCTTCGGATTTTTACAGGACATTTTCTACGTCAAAAGCAAGCTGTACAAGTCGCAGGTGGAAACCATCGAAAAAGAAATCTATAACCTTGAAATCAACTACCAGCGGCTCAGCGCCGAACAGCTCGACGACACGAACATCATGCCCCGTCTGCTGAACAAGTACCTCTGGATGCTCGACTACTACGAGTTCCAGAACTACAACTTCGACCACCTGTCCCAGATACGCGACCGGCTGATAGCGCTCGACCGGGCGCTCTTCGAGGACTACTTCAGAAACCCCGGCAAAAGGCAGAAGCGCTGAAGGCGCGTATTCAGCGGGCGTAATTGTATTCCATCTTTTTGATGAGGCCGGGGTTCATCCTGAGAAACCGGTTGAAATCGTTCTTCCTGATCGAGTACAGTAAAACCGGCCCCGGATGATGAAAGGTGAACCGGGAGGGATTGTCCTCGTATATGTCGGCCACGTGGCCCACCAGGTCGCCCCTGCCGATTTCGGCGATTTTCCTGGACGAGCGGATCACGTCGACCCTGCCTTCCCTGATAATGTATACCTGTTTCAGCCGGGCGCCTTCGTTGACTAGGTTCCCCTCTCCCGCGGCCTCGGCCGGACTAATGATCGATTCGAGCCATGTCCTCTGGGTCGAGGTGAAAAACCTGACGAAACGGCTTGTGGACAGTATCTCCCACGCTTCACGGTCACGGTTGCTGGCCAGCCGGTAAAGGACCTGGGCGTATTCAGTCCCTTCGATAAGGTCGAGGAAGCATTCTTTCTCTATCGAATACAAAATCACGTCGGTCTCGGCAACGACATCGGCCGAGCGCCTTTCACCCTTGATTACGGCGGCTTCACCGAAATAGTCGTGGGCGCCCAGGAGCTTGGAGTATTTGCGGTCCTCGCCGGTGATCGAAACATTGCCCGAATAGATCATGTAAAAACGGTCGCCCGGGGCGCCCTTTCTTATTATCACTTCGCCTTTGCTGAAAGACTTCTCCTCGATGCCCGCGACGAAATCCTGCGCCTTGGCGAGCGTCAGGGCCTCCGAGAAATCAAGGTGACGCAGCAGGGCCAGGATCTGGTAGGTCTTCTCGAAAGCCGGTGGCTCGACATCGATCACCACCGTGTTTTCCATGCCGGAACCTGCGATGCGGATGCCTTTTGCTCCGTCCAGCATGCCGCGGGGTATATGGTAGACGATGAGTTTCTCCCTCGTTTCGGCCGGGAGCGAATACAGGCGCTCGAGCGGTGTATGAAGCGGGGGGATGCCCGATTCATGATAAACGACCGTCGAGTTCCAGGGAAAATTACACAGGGATTCATAACGCTTCCCGCCGATGACCCCGGAGTCAAGGAGCATTTTATGGAGAGCCGGGTCGTTGTTGTGATCGGACGAATAGGTGATCGACCTGCCCTGGAATTCGACCCTGAACCCGATCGACGGAATCGAGTGCAGTGCGTGAAAAAAATCAAAGCGGGCGCCCCGGATGAACACGGGTTTTCCAATCACGATCGGCTTGAAATTGAACAGGCTCATCAGATAGTCAGCCGATACGTCGGCGAGGGCCGAATATTTGCCGAGGAAGCTCATGAGAATGTTCCTGGTCGTGTATATCGTGACCTTCCCCTCTTCGAGGATTTTCTGGAACGTGCCGGCGTCGTGGTCGGCGTGACAGTGGGTGAGTATGATGCCGTCGATGAATTTCGGGCTCACGTTCGAGTCGAGAAGCCATTCAGTCGAGTTGACCGGGGGGTCTATCATCACGCCGTAGCGGTTGAGCCACAGGACGAAACCCGAGGTATTTTCATCGGGATCGAACCCGCTGCTCGACCCGAGGCAGGTCATCGCGAAAAGCGGCGGTCGATACGCCTCCCTGAGCCGCTCCCCCACCCGGTAACGGGGGGTGTAATCGATTTTCCCGGGTACGCTGGCCGTAAATGACTTTCCCTCAAACACTTCAAAATCGCCGGCCTGGTTGATTTTTATCGTGATGCCATCCATGGCATATTCATTGCCCGCGAATATCCCGAACCGCACCACATCGGAAAACTGCATGCTGCGAAAATAGGCCATCTCCCTGCGGATGTCTTTTGAGCAATCGGCATCCTCGGTAAAATCGGCCGAATAATCAGCGTCAACCGGCCCGAAAAGCGACTCCCGCAATACGCGCTCAAAGCGCTCGGACTGGGACCGGTTGCAGATAACGAGGGTCTTCTTTTTCTTGATGAAATAATTGTAGTAGATCGGAAATTCGAGCTCGGCGATGCTGATTCCCTTGGTCCAGTTGAAAAACTCGCCCGGAAGAACGAACACCGAGGGAACCCCCCGTTCGAGCTTCATGGTGTCCTTGATGGTCTCGGGCGGCGCGCCGAACTGGATGGATCCGGCGGATGTTTCTATGAGATACCCGCCTCTGGGCAGGGACATCACCTTGGCATCCAATTTCAATTCCGGTATCATGTTGCTCTATGGATACCACATTGATGGCGGAATATACAAGAAAAAAATTCGGGATAATAAAAAAAAGGGATGCCCGGGGGCATCCCTTTTTCAATGTCAAAGCCTTGAAAAGACTTATTTTTTCTTCTGAACGCCTTTGGCGCCTTCAATGAGGACGTCAACGACTGAAGGATCTGCGAGGGTCGAGATGTCTCCCATACCGCTCTTTTCGAATTCGCCGGCGGCGACTTTCTTGAGAATCCTTCTCATGATCTTGCCTGAACGGGTCTTGGGAAGACCATCGGCCCACTGGATGATTTCAGGGGTAGCGATTGGTCCAATCTCCTTACGGACGGTGGCTATGAGATCTTTTTTGAGATCGTCATTTTTTTCCACGCCGGTGTTCAGGGTGACGAAAGCGTAGATCGACTGTCCTTTGAGCTCATGGGGATAGCCGACGACCGCAGCTTCGGCGACTTTCGGGTGAGCGACGAGGGCCGACTCGACCTCGGCGGTTCCCATCCTATGTCCGGAAACGTTGATAACGTCGTCAACGCGGCCGGTGATCTGATAGTATCCGTCCTTGTCTTTGCGGCAGCCGTCACCGGTAAAATAGTAGCCGGGGAACTGTGCAAAATAGGTGTTGAAGAACCTTTCAGGATCTCCGTATACGCCCCTCATCAGTCCAGGCCATGCCTGAGCGATGCAGAGGTTGCCCTCGATGAGCTGACCGGGTTTCCAGGGTATTTCTTTTCCGCCGTCGTCAACGATGACAGGTTTGCATCCGAAGAAGGGAACGGTCGCCATGGCAGGCTTGATGTCGATGGCGCCGGGGAGCGGGGTAATGAGGATACCGCCGGTCTCTGTCTGCCACCAGGTGTCGACGATCGGGCACTCGCCGCGGCCGATCTTGTTGTAATACCAGTTCCATGCTTCGGGGTTCAGGGGCTCGCCGACAGAACCGAGGAGCTGCAGGGACTTGATATTGTGCTTATCGACCCAGGAATCGCCTTCTTTCGCGATGGCGCGGATGGCTGTCGGAGCAGTGTAGAAAATGTTGACTTTGTGTTTCTCAACAACCGCCCAGAAACGTCCGACGTCCGGATACGAAGGAACGCCTTCGAACATGATCGTGGTCGCTCCGTTTGCCAGCGGACCGTATACGATGTAGCTGTGACCGGTTACCCAGCCGACGTCAGCCGTACACCAGTAAACATCGCCGTCATGGTAGTCAAAAATCATTTTGTGGGTGAACGCAACGTAGGTCAGATAACCGCCGGTCGTGTGCATGACACCCTTGGGCTTGCCGGTCGAACCGGAAGTGTAAAGGATGAACATGGGATCTTCGGCATCCATCTGCTCGGCTTCGCACTTGGCGTCGACTTTGGCCATTTCGGCGTCCCACCATCTGTCGATCTTGTCGTTCCATTTGCACTGGATCTTGTCTCCAACGCGCTTGACGACGATGTGCAGGCCGACTTTCGGGCACTCGGTGATGCACTTGTCAGCGTTGTCTTTCTGGGGAACGGCCTTGGCGCCCCTGAAAGTACCGTCGCAGGAAACGATGACTTTGCTTCCGCTGTCCTGAACCCTGTCCCTGAGAGCTTCAGCCGAAAAACCGCCGAAAACGACGGCGTGCATGGCGCCTATCCTTGTGCAGGCCAGAATACCAATGGCGAGCTCGGGGATCATCGGCAGATAGAACGTAACGACATCGCCTTTCTTGACGCCGTTCTTTTTGAGAACGTTGGCGAATTTACAAACCTGCTCGTGGAGCTGCTTGTAGGTGAATTTTTTTTCTTCGGTCGGCTCGTTGCCTTCCCAGATCAGAGCGACCTGGTCGCCTCTTTTCGCCAGGTGTCTGTCGAGGCAGTTGTAGGAAACGTTAACTTTCGCATTAACGAACCATTTGACCCACAGATCCTTCGGGCTATTCCCGAATTTGCAGTCCATGACCTTGTCCCATTTTTTGAACCAGGTGACATACTCTTCGGCGATTTTCGCCCAGAAAGTATCGGGACTATCCACAGACTCTTTCCACATTTTCTCGTACTCTTCGCGGCTCTTTATGTAAGCCTTTTTGCGAAACTTCTCGGGAACAGGATAGATTTCCTTAAGAGTAACTTCTCCCATCTGTTACCTCCGCTTTAGATTTTAAATAATATTTACATATCGGGTTATGGCGGAACCTGGTGTCCGTGCTCTCCGCCAACAAACAACCCCAATATTATCTCCCAGTAAGTGGGATTATAATATAACTTTCAGCCGGCAAACCAGCACCGGCGGAATGTCCTTTTTTAAAGATGCTTTTTCAGATAGTCAGTGATCATCCTGTCGTATTCGGACGTCTTCTCGTATACCTTGGCCGCAAGCCGCATGTTCGTCTGCCTGGAAACCTCGCCGCCGCTCTTCTCCATATCGGCCAATACCACACTGTAATCGGCCGGGTCGGTTATGACGGTCACGCTTTCAAAATTCTTGGCAGCCGAGCGAAGCATCGCCGGGCCCCCGATGTCGATATTTTCAATGGCGTCCTCGAAGGTGCAGCCGGGTTTTTCGATTGTCTGTTTGAAGGGATAGAGATTGACCACTACCATGTCGATGTTTTTGATGCCATGATCCTGCATGGTTTTCACATGGGCGGGATTTGAACGGAGCCCCAGAAGGCCCCCGTGAATTTTCGGATGAAGGGTCTTGACCCGTCCGTCCATCATTTCGGGAAAGCCGGTGTATTCGGACACGTCCTTTACCGTGAGGCCTGATTCACGGAGAATCTTTGCCGTGCCTCCGGTCGAGAGAAACTCGACATTATAACGGGCGAGCTTTTTGGCGAATTCAACAGCGCCTGTTTTATCGGAAAGACTGATAAGTACTCTCGTAATTTTTGCCATCGTACGCCGGATTACTCCATCTGATTGTATCCAAAAATATACAAATGCATTTAATCTGTCAGAGGAGGCTCAATTTCAATATAACAGTCAAAAAAAACAAGCATTTTTTTTGACCGGCTTTAATTAATGACCCGGCCCCTGTTTTTTTGTTCAAAATGGTGGACAGAAGCGGCATCGTGTCAACAATGCTCATATGAAAAAAGACTTTTCCCCTGCCGAAAAAAAACTCATTGGAGGCATGGGCCTGCTCATGGGGATACGTATGCTCGGCGTGTCCATGATCATCCCCGTATTTTCGATTTTTGCGACCGGAATCGGCGGTTCGACCCATGAGCTGGCCGGGGTAGCTGTGGGAATTTACGGCATTTCCCAGACCATATTTCAAATCCCCCTCGGAAGGCTGAGCGACCGGTGGGGCCGCAAGCAGGCAACACTGCTCGGACTGGCGATCTTCTTTATCGGGACCGTGCTTTCAGGCCTCTCGACGAACATCTACCATCTCATCGTCTCCCGGTTCATCGCGGGAGCCGGCGCGGTGTCGGGAATAACCATGGCATGGCTCACCGACGGCATTGATACGGACAGGCGAAACGCGGCCCTTTCCCTGGCCGGAATAAGCATCGGGGCCGCGGTCATCGCAGGATTCACGCTCTCTCCGGCGATCGCGGGATACCTCGGCATACCCTACCTTTTCCATACCTGCGCGGCCATCACGCTCGTATCGATCCTGTTTACCATGAAATACCTGGAAAATCACAGGACAAACGGCGCAGACGGAGAAGGCCAGTCGTTAAAAATCCGGAACGTGGCGCTTATCCTTAAAAACCCGGACATCCTCAGGCTGAACGCGGCCGGCCTTGTGGGAAACATGTCCCTGACCGGGATGTTCTTCATAATGCCGCTCCTCATCAAAGAGGAATTCGGCCTGCTATCGATGTGGAAGATATATGTGCCCATGGCGCTTACAGGCACGGTGTGCATGTATTTTTTCGGAAGGCAGGCCGACAGAATCGGTACGGTCAGGATCGCCGCGGCGGGATTCGCCTTCGAAATCGCGGGCGCGCTGCTGCCCCTGGTTTCGCGCGGCCCTGCCGCACTCATCGCCGCTTTCATGCTGTTTTACGTCGGACACTGCATCATTTCACCGGTGCTGCCCGCCGCTGTTTCGAAGCACCCCTCGGAAGAGCACAGGGGAACGGTCATGGGGATATTCAATTCGTCTCAATTCATCGGGTCGGGACTTGGGGGATTGGCCTGCGGAATTCTCTACTCGTTTTCTCCGGACTGCATTTTCTTGTGCATCACTGTAGTGATATTGATTCTGCTGTACGCCTTTTCTGGATTCAGGAATTATTCTTCCTGAGTCGCTTTCTGACCAGGAAAAAAAGAACCAAGCCGAGAATCAGCGCACCCGCGGCAACATTATACCCCTGCATGAGCGCGGCCGCCTCTTCCCTGACGACATCCCAGTTGCTGCCCAGGGTATACCCCGCATGTATCCAGATCAGGTTCCAGACCAGCGCGCTGACTGTCGCGAGCAAAAATACCCTGAGGGCGCCGAGCTCCGATATTCCCGAAACGATCGAAATGACCGACCGGATGCCGGGAAGGAAACGGTTCGCCAGAACCACGAAGTATCCGTATTTACCGAACCAGCGCTCGGCCGATATTATGCTTTCAGCGGAGAAAAAACGGTAATTCTTCGAGATGAAAAACTCCCGCTCGACCAGCCTGCCGATATAATACAGACACATGAATCCCACGATGCTGCCTGAAGTGGTCGACAGATACACGAGAAGATAATTGAGCCTCCCGGAGCCCACCAGAAAGGCCCCGAAAGCGGTGATGGTGTCACCGGGAACCGGGGGAAAAAGGTTTTCGACGATCGCGCTCAGGAAAAGGAAGGCATAAAGAAGAATATCGCTCTGGGGCAGAAGCGCCCCGATAATATCATTCAGCAGGTCTTCCATCAGCACTCGATCCTGTTTCTGCCGTTTTGCTTGGCCCGGTAAAGAAAATCATCCGCCTCCCTGATAAGGGCGATCGCATCATTGTGCCTGGCGCGGTCGTACTGGCACAGGCCGAAGCTTGCCGTGACCGAAAACTTCTTTCCGTTCTGAAAAAAAGAGTGGTTCTCGATGGAATCCTTGAGCCGCTTCAGGACCTCGCACGCCCCGAGCTTTCCCGTATCGGGAAGCACGATGAGGAACTCCTCGCCGCCGTACCTGGATATGACGTCGCACTTGCGCAGGCTCTTGGA